>NZ_JBMIOP010000022.1:0-6674 GCF_049197365.1 Mycobacterium sp. THU-M104 | reverse complement strand
TGGTGATCGCGACCAAGGCCGGACTGCTGCGCACCGGCCCGGACGTCTGGGTTCCGCTGGGAAATCCGACGTATCTGCGCCAGGAATGCGAGATGAGCCTGCGCCGCCTCGGCGTCGACACCATCGACCTGTACCAGCTGCACCGCATCGACCCGGACTTCCCGCTGGCCGATCAGTTGGGCGAGCTGGTGGCCTTGAAGAACGAGGGCAAGATCCGCCACATCGGCCTGTCGGAGGTCAACGTCGACCAGCTCACCGCGGCCCAGCAGATCACCGAGATCGTGTCGGTGCAGAACATGTACAACCTGTCCGCCCGGGGCGCCGAGCCGCTGCTGGAGGCCGCGACGAGCCAGGGCATCGGCTTCATCCCGTGGTTCCCGCTGGCCGCCGGACCGCTGGCGGACCCGGACGGGCCGCTGCGGCACATGGCCGCCGAGCACGACGCGACGCCGTCGCAGCTGGCGCTGGCGTGGCTGCTCAACCGCTCGCCGGTGATGTTGCCGATCCCGGGCACCTCCAAGGTGGCCCACCTGGAGGAGAACGTGGCCGCCGCCGCGATCGAGTTGAGCGAACAAGAGGTCGAACTGCTCGGCGCCGTCGGGGAACAGAACGCCTGACCGCGCCGGGGCGAAGGCGGATACGGTGTCCCGGTGACCAGCGACCAGGCCCGGCACCCCGGCGGCGGATTCAATCCTCCCGAACCGACGACCAAGGGCGGACCCGACTACGGCCGGTTCGTCGACGCGGTGCGCAGGATGCAGGACCACGCGCGCGCCGTCGACGCCCCCGACGACGTGATCACCGAGGCGGCCAACCTGCTGGAGAAGGTGTCGGCGCTGCTGAGCCCGTACGACGCCGACGAGTGGCGCTCCCCGTCGGGACGCCGGATGGACCTGCCGATGCGCGGCAACGTCCTCGCGATCCCGATGTCGGCGCACAAAACCGACGACGGCCGGATCCGCGGCTGTGCCCGGTTCGCCCGGTTCCATCTGGGACGCAACGGCGCCGTGCACGGCGGCTGCCTGGGGATGCTGTTCGACAGCGTGCTGGGGCTGACGTCCTCGGTGCTCACCGGCGGCCCCTTCCAGCGCACGGCCTACCTCAAGGTCGACTACCGCCACATCGTGCCGATCGAGCAGGAACTGCAGTTCGACGCCGGTATCGACCGGGTCGACGGGCGCAAGATCTTCGTGTCGGGCCGGCTCAGTGACGGTGAGGAGCTGCTGACCGAGGCCGAGGCGCTGTTCGTGCGGCTCAAGCCTGGGCAGCCCTGAGGTGCCCAGGCCCCGATAGCATGGCAGCGATCATCACCGCACCCGAAGCTTGGAGAACCGACCCCCGATGAGCCCCCCCGCCGACCCCGCCCCCGGAGCAGTGACGATCCGGGTTCCCGCCGGGACCACCGCGGCCGCCGCCGTGCGGGACGCGGGGCTGCCCGGGCGCGGGGCGCCCGACGCGATCGTGGTGGTGCGCGACGCCGAGGGCACGCTGCGCGACCTGAGCTGGGTACCCGACGCCGACGCCGAGGTCGTCCCGGTGGCAGCCGACACCGAGGAGGGGCGCAGCGTCATCCGGCACTCCACCGCCCACGTGTTGGCCCAGGCCGTCCAGAACCTGTTCCCGCAGGCCAAGCTGGGCATCGGGCCGCCGATCACCGACGGCTTCTACTACGACTTCGAGGTCCCGGAGCCGTTCACACCCGAGGACCTGGCGGCGCTGGAGAAGCGGATGCGTCAGATCGTCAAGGACGGGCAGCTGTTCGACCGGCGGGTCTACGAGTCCAAGGACGCCGCGCGCGCCGAGCTGGCCGGCGAGCCCTTCAAACTCGAACTCGTCGACGACAAATCCGGCGACCCCGAGGTCATGGAGGTCGGGGGCGAGCAGCTCACCGCCTACGACAACCTCAATCCCCGCACCCGCGAACGGGTCTGGAGTGACCTGTGCCGCGGACCGCACATCCCGACCACCAGGCACATCCCGGCGTTCAAGCTGACCCGCAGCTCGGCCGCCTACTGGCGGGGCGACCAGAGAAATGCCAGCCTGCAACGCATCTACGGCACCGCCTGGGAGTCGGCCGAGGCGCTGGAGCGCCACCTCGAACTGATCGAGGAGGCTCAGCGCCGCGACCACCGCAAGCTGGGTGCCGAGCTGGATCTGTTCAGCTTCCCCGACGAAATCGGTTCCGGCCTGGCAGTTTTCCACCCCAAGGGCGGCATCGTGCGCCGTGAACTCGAAGAGTACTCGCGGCGCAAGCACATCGAGGCCGGCTACGAGTTCGTCAACACCCCGCACATCACCAAGGCGCAGCTGTTCCACACCTCGGGCCACCTGGACTGGTACGCCGAGGGCATGTACCCGCCGATGCACCTCGACGCCGAGTACGACGACGACGGAACGGTGCGCAAGCCGGGCCAGGACTACTACCTCAAGCCGATGAACTGCCCGATGCACACGCTGATCTTCGCCTCGCGGGGGCGGTCGTACCGCGAACTGCCGCTGCGGCTCTTCGAATTCGGAACCGTGTACCGCTACGAGAAGTCCGGCGTGGTGCACGGGCTGACCCGGGCGCGCGGGTTCACCATGGACGACTCGCACATCTTCTGCACCCGCGAGCAGCTGCACGGCGAGCTGGCGTCGCTGCTGCGGTTCGTGCTCGAGCTGCTCGGCGACTACGGGCTGGAGGACTTCTACCTGGAGCTCTCCACCAAGGACCCGGAGAAGTTCGTCGGCTCCGACGAGATGTGGGAGCAGGCCACCGAATCACTGGCGCAGGTGGCGGCCGAGTCGGGCCTGGAGCTGGTTCCCGATCCCGGAGGTGCGGCGTTCTACGGCCCCAAGATCTCGGTGCAGGCCCGCGACGCGCTCGGCCGCAGTTGGCAGATGTCGACCATCCAGGTGGATTTCAACTTCCCCGAGCGCTTCGCACTCGAGTACACCGCGTCCGACGGCGCCCGCCGGCGCCCGGTGATGATCCACCGGGCGCTGTTCGGCTCGATCGAGCGGTTCTTCGGCATCCTGACCGAGCACTACGCGGGGGCTTTCCCGGCATGGCTGGCGCCCGTTCAAGTGGTCGGCATCCCGGTGGCCGACGAGCATGTCCCCTATCTGGAAGACGTTGCTGCGCAGTTGAAGTTGCGTGGGGTGCGGGTCGAGGTGGACGGCAGTGACGACCGGATGGCCAAGAAGATCGTCCACCACACCGCCCAGCGGGTGCCGTTCATGCTGCTGGCCGGTGACCGCGACGCGGCGGCCGGGGCGGTGAGTTTCCGTTTCGGCGACCGTAGCCAGATCAACGGCGTGGCGCGCGACAGCGCGGTCGACGCCATCGTGAGCTGGATCGCTGACCGCGAGAATGCTTCTCCCACAGCAGAACTGGTGAAGGTGGCACGTGGTGAGTGAATCGCAGGAGGGCGTGGAAAACGCCGACGAGACCATTCTCGACACCGGTGTCGGCGCGTGCGATCACCTGCAACGCCTGTGGACGCCCTACCGGATGACCTATCTGGCCGAAGCGCCGCGCAAGCGCGACGACGCCAACCCCGAGGAGCCGTTCACCGACATTCCCCGTCTTTCCGACGAGGACGGGCTGGTGGTCGCGCGCGGCGAACTCGTCTACGCCGTGCTCAACCTGTATCCCTACAACCCTGGGCATCTGATGGTGGTGCCCTATCGGAGGGTCTCCGAGCTCGAGGACCTGACCGATCCGGAGAGTGCCGAGCTGATGGCGTTCACTCAGAAGGCGATTCGCGTGATCAAGAGCGTCTCGCAACCGCACGGCTTCAACGTCGGCATGAACCTGGGCACCTCGGCGGGTGGGTCACTGGCCGAGCACCTGCACGTGCACGTCGTACCGCGCTGGGGTGGCGACGCGAACTTCATCACCATCATCGGTGGTTCCAAGGTGATTCCGCAGTTGCTGCGCGACACGCGGCGGCTCCTGGCCACCGAATGGGACAGACAGCCGTGAGCGGCTCGTGAGTAAGGCCCCCTTCTTGTCTCGTGCGGCGTTCGCGCGGATCACCGCTCCCGCCGCGCGGGCCATGTTGCGGCTCGGTGTGACGCCGGACGCCGTCACCATCGTGGGCACCGTGGCGTCGGTGGCGGCGGCGCTGACCCTTTTCCCGGTGGGGAAGCTGTTCGTCGGCGCCCTGGTGATCTCGTTTTTCGTCATGTTCGACATGCTCGACGGGGCGATGGCCCGCGAACGTGGCGGCGGCACCCGCTTCGGCGCGGTGCTGGACGCGACCTGCGACCGCGTCAGCGACGGCGCGGTGTTCGGCGGGCTGCTCTGGTGGGCGGCATTCGGCCTGCACGACCGGCTCCTGGTGGCGGCGACGTCGATCTGCCTGGTCACCTCCCAGGTCATCTCCTACATCAAGGCGCGCGCGGAAGCCAGCGGGCTGCGCGGGGACGGCGGACTCATCGAACGCCCGGAGCGGCTGATCATCGTGCTGGCCGGCGCCGGCGTGTCGGACTTTCCCTTGTTCGCGTGGCAGCCCGCGCTGCCCGTGGCGATGTGGTTGCTGGGGGTGGCCAGCGTGCTCACCTGCGTCCAGCGGCTGCGCACGGTGCGGAACTCGCCCGGCGCGTCGGAGCCCATGCCGTGATCCTGAATCCGGACCGGCTGACCGGCACCGTCAGCGACTGGACCTATGCGACCGGCTGGCGGGCGGTGCGGGCGATGCCCGAATTCGCGGCCCGCACCGCGTTCGACGCGGGGGCACGCTACGCGGCCCGGCGCGGCGGCCCGGCGCAGCTGCGCAAGAATCTGGCCCGCGTCATCGGGGTTGCGCCGGCCGAAGTGCCCGACGCGCTGATGCGGGCCTCGCTGGCGTCCTATGCCCGCTACTGGCGGGAGGCGTTCCGGCTGCCGACCATGGACCACCGGACGCTGGCGCGCCGGCTCGACGCCTCATTAGTCGGCCTGGAGAACATGGACGCCGCCTTGGCCGCCGGCCGCGGAGCGGTGTTCGCACTGCCGCACAGCGGCAACTGGGACATGGCCGGGGTGTGGATGGCGCAGACGCATGGCACGTTCACCACCGTTGCCGAACGCCTCAAACCCGAGTCGCTGTACCGGCGCTTCATCGCCTACCGCGAGGGCCTGGGCTTCGAGGTGCTGCCGCTGTCCGGCGGACAGCGACCGCCCTTCGACGTGTTGTGCGACCGGCTGCGTGCCAACCGGGCGGTATGCCTGCTGGCCGACCGTGACCTCACCCGCGCCGGGGTCCAGGTCGACTTCTTCGGCGAGCCCACCCGGATGCCGGCCGGGCCCGCCAAGCTCGCCGTCGAGACCGGGGCCGCCCTGGTGCCCGCGCACTGCTGGTTCGCAGGAGACGGCTGGGGCATTTCGCTGCACCCCGCCCTGGACTGCAGCAGCGGTGACATCGGTGCGATCACCCAGGCGCTGGCCGACCGGTTCGCCACGAACATCGCCGCCCACCCCGCGGACTGGCACATGCTGCAACCGCAGTGGCTGGCCGATCTCGGGCCCCGCGCCGATGCCGGACAGGCCCGCCCGAAGGAAGCCTGATGCGCATCGGAATGGTGTGTCCTTACTCGTTCGACGTGCCCGGCGGGGTGCAGTCGCATGTGCTGCAGCTGGCCGAGGTGATGCGCGCCCGCGGACACGAGGTCAGCGTGCTCGCCCCGGCGTCCCCCGATGCGTCGCTGCCCGAGTACGTCGTCTCGGCCGGCAAGGCGATCCCGATTCCCTACAACGGGTCGGTGGCGCGGCTGCAGTTCAGTCCGGCGGTGCACGGCCGGGTCCGGCGGTGGCTGGCCGACGGTGAGTTCGACGTGCTGCACCTGCACGAACCCAACGCGCCCAGCCTGTCGATGTGGGCGCTGCGCGTGGCCGAGGGTCCGATCGTCGCGACGTTTCACACCTCGACGACAAAGTCGCTGACGCTGACGTTGTTCCAGGGGGTGCTACGGCCCTGGCACGAGAAGATCGTCGGCCGGATCGCGGTGTCCGACCTGGCCCGGCGCTGGCAGATGGAGGCGCTGGGCACCGACGCGGTGGAGATCCCCAACGGCGTCGATGTCGCCTCGTTCGCCTCCGCGCCGCTGCTGGACGGGTACCCGCGCCCGGGCAAGACGGTGCTGTTCCTGGGCCGCTACGACGAGCCCCGCAAGGGCATGTCGGTGCTGCTCGACGCCCTGCCGCGGGTGGTGGAGCGGTTCGCGGACCTGCAATTGCTGGTCGTCGGCCCCGGCGACGAGCACGAATTGCGCGCCCACGCGGGCGGATTGGCGCACCACATCCGCTTCCTGGGCCTGGTGGACGACGCGGGGAAGGCGTCGGCGATGCGCAGCGCCGACGTGTACTGCGCTCCCAACATCGGCGGCGAGAGTTTCGGCATCGTGCTGGTGGAGGCGATGGCCGCCGGCACTGCGGTGGTGGCCAGCGACCTGCACGCGTTCCGGCGCGTCCTGCTCGACGGCGAGCTGGGCCGCCTGGTGCCGCTCGGCCCGAACCGGAGCGGCACCGCGCTGGCCGACGGGCTGATCGCGGTGCTCGAGGACGACGTGCTGCGGCAACGCTACGTCGCGGCCGGTTCCGAGGCGGTGCTCGGCTACGACTGGTCGGTGGTCGCCGACCAGATCATGCGGGTGTACGAGACGGTCGCCGGGGCGGGCGCCAAGGTCCGGGTGGCCAGCTGATGATCTGG
>NZ_JBMIOP010000280.1:0-24162 GCF_049197365.1 Mycobacterium sp. THU-M104 | reverse complement strand
AAAAGTAGCGCTGAGCACAGTCTCGACGCCGCCAGCGCAGACTCGGCACCCGCGGCGTCTGGTAACAACCCCCGGCGAACTTACGGGCGAGACCACTAGCCTGGTAGCGGTGGCCGTACAAGCGTCGGCGCAGATCGTCATCGATGCGCCTCCGGAAGTGATCATGGTGGTGCTCGCCGATGTCGACTCGGTGCCCAGCTGGTCCTCGGTGCACAAGAAGGCCGAAATCATCGATACCTATCCCGACGGCCGTCCGCACCATGTCAAAGTCACGGTCAAGGTGCTCGGCATCGTCGACCATGAAGTGCTGGAATACCATTGGGGTCCTGACTGGCTGGTGTGGGATGCGCAGAGGACCGCGCAGCAGCACGGTCAGCACGTCGAATACAGGTTGCAACGCATCGGCATCGACAAGACGCGAGTCCATTTCGACATCACTCTGGAACCGTCGGCGCCGTTGCCGGAGTTTCTGGTCAACCGTGCACGAAAGACGTTGCTGCGCTCCGCAACCGAGGGATTGCGCAAGCAGGTCCTGGACACGCAGCGGCCCCGCGGACCGGAGTAGCAGGTAGAGCAAGGCGCGGGATGGCCTCAGGCCGCCGGTCCGGCGGAAGCGCCGGTTATCCTGCGGGCCGTTTCCGCAATGCCGCGAGTCGCCTGAGCGCTTCGTCCAGGGTGTCTTCGCGTTTGCAGAAGGTGAAGCGCACCAGATGATTCCACACCATGGCCTGCTCCGCGGCGTGCCCCGCGGCCGGGTCGCAGAACGCCGACAGCGGGATGGCGGCCACGCCCACCCGCTCCGGTAGGTCCGCGCAGAACGTGGTGCTGTCGTCGTAGCCGAGCGGGCGCGGGTCGGCGCACAGAAAGTACGTGCCGTAGCTGTCGTGCACCTCGAAACCGATCTCGGCCAAGCCCGCGCTCAGCCGGTCCCGCCTGGCCTGCAACGTGTTCCGGAGTTCGGCAACCCACGCGTCCTCGGTGTCGAGTGCCAGGGCGACCGCGGGCTGGAACGGGGCGCCGCCGACATAGCTCAGATACTGTTTGGCCGCTTTCATGCCGACGATGAGCGGGGCCGGGCCGCAGGCCCATCCGATCTTCCAGCCGGTGCAGTTGAACATCTTCGCCGCGCTGGAAATGGTGACGGTACGCTCGGCCATGCCGTCGAAGCCGGCCAGCGGCAGGTGCTCGTGCCCGTCAAACACCAGATGCTCGTACACCTCGTCGGTGATCACCACAAGATCTGCCGCGACCGCGATTTCGGCGATGGCCGCCAGTTCGATTCTGCTCAGGACCGCGCCGGTCGGGTTGTGCGGTGTGTTGAGGATCAGCGCCCGGGTGCGCGGCGTGACCGCCCGGCGCAACGCGTCGGCGTCCAGGGCGAAGCCGCGCCCGTCGGGGACCAGCGGCACGGCCACCCGGTGGGCGCCGGCCATCGCCACCACGGGGGCGTAGGAGTCGTAGAACGGCTCGATGAGCACGACTTCCTCACCGGGCTCCACCAGGCCGAGCACTGCCGCCGCGATGCCCTCGGTGGCTCCGACCGTGACCAGCACTTCGGTGTCGGGGTCGTAGTCGATGCCGAACCGCCGCCGTCGCTGGGTGGCGATGGCTTGGCGCAGCGCCGGGATGCCGATGCCCGGCGGGTACTGGTTGGCGCCCCCGGCGATGGCGTCCTGCGCGGCCTTCAGCAAGGCGGGGGGCCCGTCCTCGTCGGGGAAGCCCTGGCCGAGGTTCACCGCGCCGATCCGCGCGGCCAGGGCCGACATTTCGGCGAACACCGTGGTCGCGTACGGGCGCAGTCGCGACACCGTCATGGCAGTCGAGCTTAAGGCGCGTTGCCGATGCGCCCCGCAGGGCCCGGGATGGGTTACGGTCGTTTACACACGGGACGGAGGTTGTCATGGCCGGGCAGATCCCTTTGGTCGACTATCTGGTGCTCGACGACGGCGAACCGCACCTCGTCGCGCACGAGTGCACCCACTGCGGGGCCCGGTTCTTCGACCGGCGCAACGCGTGCGCGAGCTGCTTTGCCACGGAGTTCAAGACCGTCCCGGTCGCGACCGAGGGCACCGTGCGCGCGTTCACGATCGTCACGTTCGCCGCGCCGGGGATCCCGACCCCGTTCGTCGCGTCGGTGGTCGACTGCGACGGCACCCAGGTGCGCGCCAACCTGATCAACGTCAAGCCCGACCCCGAGCAGGTGCGCGACGGGATGAAGGTGCGCCTGGCCACCTATTCGATGGGGGCCGACGCCGAGGGCACCGAGGCGATCGGCTTCGGTTTCGAGCCCGCCGCCTGAGCAACCGAGTCACTTCGAAGGAGCAGCGACGATGAGCGCCAGCGACGAGATCTGGATCCTGGGCATCCGGATGACCAAGTTCGGCAAGCATCCCGACCTCGACACCGTCGACCTGGCGGCCGAGGCGGCAATGGGCGCACTCGCCGATGCCGGGGTGAGCATGGCCGACATCGGTGTGCTGGCGGCGGGCAACCTGATGAACGCCCACGCCGGCATCGGTCAGCAGCTGCAAAAGCAGATCGGCCAGACCGGCATCCCGGTGTACAACGTGGCTAACGCGTGTGGCACCGGGGCCACCGCACTGCGCACCGCGATCATGGCGGTCAAGGCCGGCGAGGTCGACTACGGGATGGCTGTGGGTGTGGAGAAGCTGTCCGGGGCCGGTCTGCTGGCCGGGGGCACTCAGCAGAAGTCCGACGATGTGTGGGCGCCCAAGGGCCGCTACGGCGCGGTCGCCCCGGTCGACGGGCGCATCGGCACCGAGACCATGCCCGGGGTGTTCGCCCAGATCGGCACCGAGTACGGCCACAAGTACGGCGGCACCAGCTTCGAGTTGTTCGCCAAGATCAGCGAGAAGAACCACGCCCACTCCACGCTGAACCCGCTGGCCGCCTACCAGAAACAGTTCACCCTCGAGCAGATCATGGGCGACGTCATGATCGCCTACCCGAATACCCGCCCGATGTGCTCGGCCAACTGCGACGGTGCCGCGGCCGCCGTTGTCTGCAACGGCGAGACGCTGAAGTCTCTCTCGCTGCAGCAGCGTCGGCGCGCGGTGAAGGTGTCGGCGTCGGTGCTGACCACCGATCCCTACGAAGAAGGCTGCCAAGTCCTGCCCAATGTCAACACGCTGACGCGCAGGGCGGCCGCCACCGCCTACGAGCAGGCCGGCGTCGGCCCGGGCGAGCTGGACCTGGTCGAGCTGCACGACTGTTTTGCCACCGCCGAGCTGGTGCATTACGACAACCTGATGCTGTGCGAAGAGGGCGGGGCCGCGGACTTCTTCAACTCCGGGGCCACCTGGCGCGACGGCTCGACACCGGTCAACGTCTCGGGCGGGCTGCAGTCCAAGGGTCATCCCATCGCGGCCACCGGCATCGCCAACATCTGGGAAGTCTGCCACCACCTGCGCGGCGAGGCCGGCGACCGTCAGATCGCCGACGCGAAAGTCGGGCTGGCCCACGTCATCGGGCTGGGCTCGGCCTGCGGCGTGCACATCCTGGAGAAATCAGCGGCCTGACCTTGTCGACCTTGTCGACGGCGCGGGGCTTCGAGCGTCACGCGAGCGTGGCGCTGGGCGGCGGAGGTCACGCTCGCGTGACGCTCGGCGGTTCGGGGACCGCCGAACGCCGTCGGCCCAACCAACAGGTTGGATGGGAGTCCTGTTAGGGTGCTGGTACTCCGGCCTAACCTGAACACTGACCCCCAAGCCGAACTGCGAAGAGGAAGTCGTCATGTCCGAAGAAGCCTTCATCTACGAGGCCATCCGCACCCCGCGCGGCAAGCAGAAGAACGGATCGTTGACCGAGGTCAAGCCGCTGAACCTGGTCGTCGGGCTGATCGAGGAGCTGCGTAAGCGCAATCCCGACCTCGATGAGAACCTGATCAGCGACGTCATCCTGGGCTGTGTCTCACCCGTGGGTGACCAGGGTGGCGACATCGCCCGCACCGCGGTGATCGCCTCCGGCATGCCCGACACCGTCGGCGGCATGCAGCTCAACCGCTTCTGCGCCTCCGCGCTGGAAGCGGTCAACACCGCCGCCCAGAAGGTCCGCTCCGGCTGGGATGACCTGGTGCTCGCCGGTGGCGTGGAGTCGATGAGCCGCATCCCGATGGGCTCTGACGGCGGCGCGATGATGGCCGACCCGGCCACCTCTTATGACGCGTTCATGGTCCCGCAGGGCATCGGCGCGGACCTGATCGCCACCATCGAGGGTTTCTCCCGCGAGGACGTCGACGCTTACGCGCTGCGCTCGCAGGAGCGTGCGGCCGCGGCGTGGTCGGGCGGCTACTTCGCCAAGTCCGTGGTGCCGGTACGCGACCAGAACGGCCTGCTGATCCTCGACCACGACGAGCACATGCGGCCCGACACCACCATGGAGGGTTTGGCCAAGCTGAAGCCCGCTTTCGAGGGACTGGCCGCGATGGCCGGTTTCGACGACGTGGCGCTGCAGAAATACCACTGGGTCGAGAAGATCAACCACGTCCACACCGGCGGCAACAGCTCGGGCATCGTCGACGGAGCCGCGCTGGTGATGGTCGGATCCGAGGCCGCCGGCAAGTCGCAGGGCCTTAGCCCCCGGGCCCGCGTCGTGGCCACCGCCACCACCGGCGCCGACCCGACCATCATGCTGACCGGCCCCACGCCGGCCACCCAGAAGGCACTCGACCGGGCCGGACTGAGCGTCGACGACATCGACCTGTTCGAGCTGAACGAGGCCTTCGCGTCGGTGGTCCTGAAGTTCCAGAAGGACCTCAACATTCCCGACGAGAAGCTCAACGTCAACGGCGGCGCCATCGCGATGGGCCACCCGCTGGGCGCCACCGGCGCGATGCTCGTGGGCACCATGGTCGACGAGCTTGAGCGCCGCAACGCCCGGCGCGCGCTGATCACACTGTGCATCGGTGGCGGCATGGGCGTGGCCACCATCATCGAGCGAGTCTAAGGAAAAACCATGGCAGAGAACACCATTGTGTGGGACAAGGACGCGGACGGCATCGTCACGCTGACGTTGGACGACCCGACCGGGTCGGCCAACGTGATGAACGAGCACTACAAGGAGTCCATGCACAAGGCGGTGGAGCGTCTCGTCGCCGAAAAGGACTCGATCACCGGTGTGGTGATCGCCAGCGGCAAGAAGACCTTCTTCGCCGGCGGCGACCTCAAGCACATGATCAACGCCGGTCCGGAAAACGCCGGCGAGGTCTTCGCCGAGGTCGAGGACATCAAGCGTGACCTGCGCGCGCTGGAGACCCTGGGCAAGCCGGTGGTGGCCGCCATCAACGGCGCGGCGCTGGGCGGTGGCCTGGAGATCGCGCTGGCCTGCCACCATCGGATTGTCGCCGACGTCAAGGGCGTCCAGATCGGTCTGCCCGAGGTCACACTGGGCCTGCTGCCCGGCGGCGGCGGCGTCACCCGTACGGTGCGGATGCTGGGCATCCAGAACGCGTTTGTCAACGTGCTCAGCCAGGGCACCCGTTTCAAACCGGCTGCGGCCAAGGACAACGGACTGGTCGACGAACTCGTTTCCAGCGTCGAAGAACTGGTGCCGACAGCGAAGGCGTGGATCAAGGCAAACCCCGAGACCTGCACCCAGCCGTGGGACGCCAAGGGCTACAAGATGCCCGGCGGCACCCCGTCGTCGCCGGGGCTCGCCGCGATCCTGCCGTCATTCCCGTCGCTACTGCGCAAACAGCTCAAGGGCGCGCCGATGCCCGCGCCGCGGGCCATCCTGGCCGCTGCGGTCGAGGGTGCGCAGGTGGACTTCGACACCGCCACCCGCATCGAGAGCCGCTACTTCACCGAATTGGTGACCGGCCAGGTTGCCAAGAACATGATCCAGGCATTTTTCTTCGACCTGCAGACCATCAACTCGGGTGGCTCGCGGCCCGAGGGCATCGGCAAGACACCGATCAAGAAGATCGGTGTGCTGGGCGCGGGAATGATGGGCGCCGGCATCGCCTACGTCTCGGCCAAGTCCGGTTTCGACGTGGTCCTCAAAGACGTCAGCCTCGAGGCGGCACAGAAGGGCAAGGCCTACTCCGAGAAGCTCGAGGCCAAAGCGCTGGAGCGGGGCAAGACCACCAAGGAGCGTTCCGAGGCGCTGCTGGCGCGCATCACCCCCACCGGTGATCCCGCGGACCTCAAGGGTGTCGACTTCGTCGTCGAGGCGGTGTTCGAGAACCAGGACCTCAAGCACAAGGTGTTCGGCGAGATCGAGGACATCGTCGAGCCGAACGCGATCCTCGGGTCGAACACCTCGACGCTGCCGATCACCGGTCTGGCCACCGGCGTGAAGCGGCAGGAGGACTTCATCGGGATCCACTTCTTCTCGCCGGTCGACAAGATGCCGCTGGTCGAGATCATCAAGGGCGAGAAGACCTCCGACGAGGCGCTGGCCCGGGTGTTCGACTACACCCTGGCGATCGGCAAGACCCCGATCGTGGTCAACGACAGCCGCGGCTTCTACACCTCCCGTGTCATCGGCACGTTCGTCAACGAGGCGCTGGCGATGCTCGGCGAGGGTGTCGAGCCGGCCTCGATCGAGCATGCCGGGTCACAGGCCGGCTACCCGGCACCGCCGCTGCAGCTCTCCGACGAGCTCAACATGGAGCTGATGCACAAGATCGCCACCGCCAGCCGCAAGGGTGTCGAGGATGCCGGCGGCACATACGAGCCGCACCCGGCGGAGGCCGTCGTGGAGAAGATGATCGAGATCGGCCGTCCGTCAAGGCTTTCCGGTGCCGGATTCTACGAATACGTCGACGGCAAGCGCACCCGGCTGTGGCCGGGCCTGCGGGAGACGTTCAAGTCCGGCACCTCGGAGCCGCCGCTGCAGGACATGATCGACCGGATGCTGTTCGCCGAGGCGCTCGAGACGCAGAAGTGCCTCGACGAAGGCGTGATCACCTCGACCGCGGACGCCAACATCGGCTCGATCATGGGCATCGGCTTCCCGCCGTGGACCGGTGGCGCCGCGCAGTTCATCGTCGGTTACTCCGGCCCGGCCGGTACGGGTAAGGCAGCCTTTGTGGCCCGGGCCCGCGAGCTCGCCGAGCGGTACGGGCAGCGCTTCCTGCCGCCGGCCTCGCTGACGTAGTCGCGGTTTCGGCTTTGTGCCGAGACATAAACCATTGCGATGTGATACGGCGTGTCGTCGCAGCTGGTTACGTGTCGCGACGCTGGAAGAGCTGGAAGAGGTAGTAGCGCGCCGGGGTCCGGCCGGCGCGGTCTAGCGCTCCCTCGTCGCCGGCGGACGGCAGCGTCCAGCCGGCCGCGAATCGTCTTTCCATCTCGGCGGGGTCGATGCCGCGCACCCCGAGTCTCCCGCCGGGGACGAACGCGACGATCAGTAGCCGTGCGGCGTCTGCTGCCACCATGCTGACCTCGCGGGCGTACTCGTCGCGGTCGCTCTCGCTCATGTTGTGCAGGCAGCCGTTGTCGACGATCAAACCGAACTCCGCACCGATCCCGGCCTGACTCAACCGCGTGACGTCGGCGCGGATGAAGTCGACCGAAACGTGCGCGGCACCGGCTTTTGGCGCGCGCCTTGTCGAGTGCCTTCGTCACAAAATCAACGCCGGTGACCTTCCAACCGCGTTGGGCGAGGTAGATCGAGGTGTCTCCGGTGCCGCATCCCAGGTCGAGGGCGGAACCCGCCGGCAGCGCTGGGCTGTCGCTGGTGCCCTCGATCAGCCTCCGCAAGTTCCGCGCGAGCGGATGACCGTCCCACGGGGTGAAGCCGATCCGGTAGAAGACCCGAAAAGGGTGTGCCGAGAAGCCATGACTTCACCTAATCACTGTGGATCGCTGTTGCAGGCGGCGGCGATGCGGCGCCATTCCTCGCGGGGGAATGCCGTCGGTTCGTCGGTGAGCACCTGGACGCAGACGTGGTCGGCGCCGGCCGACCGGTGCTCGGAGATCCGGCGCAGGATCGCCTCCTCGTCGCCCCAGGCGATGATCGCGTCGAAGAGGCGGTCGCTCACGTGAGTCACGTCTTCTTCGGAAAAGCCGCTGCGCAGCATGTTGTTGGCATAGTTCGGCATCGAGAGATACGACCGCAGCATGCCGGTACCGATGCGGTGTGCCTCGTCGGCGTCGTCACAGAGGATCACGGTCTGCTCGGGCAGCAGCAGCGGGCCCTCGCCCAGAGTCTCGCGGGCGAAGGCGGTGTGGTCGGGGCTGACCAGGTAGGGGTGGGCGCCGCGGGTGCGGGTCGCCGCCAATCTCAGCATTGCGGGACCCAGCGCGGCAAGGACCCGGCTCTCGGCGGGCACCGGGCGTGGCGCGGCGTCCAGGCCGTCCAGGAACGACGCCGTCGCGGCCAGTGGCTTGCGGTAGCGCCCCGGCTGCTTGGCATCGATCAGCGCGGCATGGCTGACCCCGATGCCCAGCAGGAACCGTTCCCCGTGCGCGGCGGTCAGCTCCGCATGGGATTCGGCGACGTCGCCGGGCGCGTGCATCCACAGGTTCAGGATCCCGGTGGCGATCACCGTGCGACTGGTGGCGGCGAGCAGGCGGCCGACCGCATCGAGCACCGGCCCGCCGACATCGGGAATCCATAGCGCCGGGAAGCCCAGTTCGTCCAATTCCGCTGCGGCCTCTGAGGATTCGGATGCGTCGCCGTAGCGCAGCTGACTACTCCAGATCCCGACACCGGTGAGTTGCATGCAGGTCATTCCTTCCGCCAGGGCTTTGCCACCATGCTGTCAGACGTCGACTTCGGAGTAGTCGGGGACCTGCATCGAGTCGTGCAGTCGCAGGCCCTTGGTGTTGAGCTTGGCCAGCGCGCGGGACAGCGGCGCGGGCATCCGCGAGACGAGCTGGGCACCGCGGGTGAGCGCCCAGACCCCGGCCGGTGAGCCGGGAATGAGGCTCTTGGCAGCGCCGCGCGCGAAGGCCCGGCTACGCAGCACCGACTCGCGCATCGCCAGTTCGTAGGCTGCGAACGCGCGCAGTCGGTCGCCGTCGGCTCGTGCCAGTTCGCCGGCCAGCACGTAGGCACCCAGCACCGCCAGGCTGGTGCTGCCGCCGACCGCAGGACCGGGGCAGTACCCGGCGTCGCCGACCAGCGTGACCCGCCGGCGCGACCATCGGTCCAGTCGCAGTTGAGTGATCGCATCGAAGTAGAACGCCGGCGTCGAATCGAGTTCCTCGAGCCAGCGGTCCACCTCCGCATGCATGCCGGCGAACCTGTCGTGCAGAATCTGCTTCTGCCGCTGCGAATCCCGATGCCCGTAATCCAATTCTGCTTTGCTGCGAAAGAGAAAGGCCGCACGTGCGTCGTTCAGGTGCTGCGCGGTGTAGAGCACCGCGACGCGCCCGACACCGATGTGGCCGATCATGCGCCCCGTGTCGGCCAGCGCCTTGGGCACCGACAACACGGCCAGATATCCCCCGAGGAAGCGGGTGAGTTCGCCCTCGTCGCCGAACGTCAGGCGCCGAACATTGGAGTGCAACCCGTCGGCGCCGACGACCACGTCGAACGCACGGGCGGGCGCGTGCTCGAACGTCACGTCGCCGTCGACGTCGATGGAAGTGATCGAGTCGTCGAACAGGTACTCGACGTCGTCGCGGCCTGCCGCGTAGTAGATCTCGCTGAGGTCGTCGCGCATGATCTCCACGTGCCGATCGGAGGTGGCGCCGTAGACTTTGGCGAGGTCGATCTCGGTGGGTCGCATCCGGCCCTCGCGGTACATCGTGAGCCGGTCGGTGCCGGTGGCGCGGGCCTCGATGCGCGGCAGGACGCCCATTTTCGCCGAGATCTCCATCGCCGGACGGGACAGGTCGACGGCGTGGCCGGCGGCCTTGCGCAGGGCCGGTGCGCGCTCGACGACGGTGACGTCGAAGCCGTACCGGTTCAGCCAGTACGCCAGCACCGGCCCGGCGATGCTGGCACCGGAGATGAGGATCCGCATCGCGCGCAGCCTACTCGGTCCAGTCTAGAGTCGGCGCCATGCGCTTTGGGCTTTTCATCCCGCAAGGCTGGCGGATGGATCTGGTCGACATCGCACCCGGCGAACACTGGCCGGTGATGCGCGATCTGGCCGCTTACGCCGACGGTGGCGACGCATGGGACTCACTGTGGGTCTATGACCACTTCCACACGATCCCGCTGCCGACGGACGAGGCCACCCACGAGGCGTGGACGCTGATGGCGGCCTACGCGGCCATCACGTCGCGGATCAAACTCGGGCAGATGTGTACGGCGATGAGCTACCGCAACCCGGTGTACCTGGCCAAGGTGGCCGCCACGGCTGACATCATCGCCGGGGGCCGCATCCAGATGGGCATCGGCGGCGGCTGGTACGAACACGAGTGGCGCGCATACGGCTACGGGTTCCCGTCGGCCGGGGTGCGGCTGGGCCGACTCGACGAAGGCGTCCAGATCATGCGTGCCGCCTGGCGCGACGGCAAAGTCAGCTTCGCCGGCCGGCACTACCAGGTCGACGGCGCGATCGTCGCACCGAAGCCATTGCAGGACAACGGGATACCGCTGTGGATTGCCGGCGGAGGTGAGAAGGTGACGTTGCGCATCGCCGCGCAGTACGCCCGGTACACCAACTTCACGCCGGAGCCCGAGGCGTTCGCCCGCAAGTCCGAGGTGCTGGCCCGGCACTGCCGCGAGGTGGGCACCGACTTCGGCGGGATCGTGCGGTCGGTCAACATCAACGCCGTCGTCGGCACCTCGGACGCCGACGTCGCCGACCGAATCCGGCGGGTCCGCGACCGGCTGGTACGTCATCTCCCCGAGGCTGCCGCGGACGCGACGGTCGCGGGCACCAGCGGCCCGGACTCGGCGACGGGCACACCGGAACAGGTGATCGAGCGGATCGCGCGGATTCGAGACCTCGGGTGCGAGTACGTGATCTGCTACTTCCCCGAGGCCGCCTACGACCGCTCCGGCATCGAGTTGTTCGAACGGGAGGTCATTCCCGCGCTGAGCTAGACATCGCTGGTGAGGTAGCGCGTCTTGACCGGCGGCGCGGCCAGCAGGGGAGGCAGGTCGGTCAGCTTTCCCTCGCCGGCGCGAAACGCGCGGTAGGCCTCGTCGTCCTCCACCGTCGCCCAGATCTCGTAGATGAGCCAATGGGCTTCGTCGTCCTCGTCGACGAGCACGTCGGTACCGAGGTTGCCGGAGAACGCGCGGGTGTCCTGCAGCGCCCGGCCCATGACCTCGCGCGCGGCGGCAACCGCGTCGGGCTTGAATCTCAGTTCCAGTATCACGGTGACTGGCATGGCGTCTCCCTTGCTGCGGCGGCGCTTCCACACTAGGCGCTTACCAGTCGACGCCTCGCCCGTGGCCCGGCACTGGGCCGGCGGGTCTGACCGGGAATACAATTTCCGCGCTCGTCGGATGCTTCGGCTGCAGCTGCCGGACACCGGCGCCGGCGCCGAGACGGGCCTATGGCCGAGACGGGCCTGTGCGCCGACGGCGAACGCAGAAGCTGGTGGCCGACGGCGCCACCGAGATCCACGGCTCGATGCCGGTCAACACCGGCGGGGGACTGCTCGCCCTAGATCGCCGGGCCCAGAAGGTCGTCAGCGTCGCGGATGATGTAGCCGTAGCCCTGTTCGGCCAGGAAGCGTTGCCGGTGCGCGGCGTATTCCGCGTCCAGGCTGTCGCGGGCCACCACCGAGTAGAAGACGGCGCCCCCGCCGTCGGACTTGGGCCGTAGCAGCCGGCCCAGCCGCTGGGCCTCCTCCTGACGTGATCCGAATGTCCCCGAAACCTGCACCGCCACCGAGGCTTCCGGCAGGTCAATGGAGAAGTTGGCGACCTTGGACACCACCAGTGTGGACACCTCGCCGCGCCGGAAGGCGTCGAACAGTGCCTCGCGCTCTTTGGTCCGGGTCGATCCCTGGATCACCGGCGCGTCGAGTTCGGCGCCGAGTTCGTCGAGCTGATCCAGATAGGCGCCGATCACCAGGGTTTGCTCACCGGGATGCTTCTGCAGGATCGACTTGACCACAGCGACTTTGGTGTGCGCGGTCGAGCACAGCCGGTACCGCTCCTCGGGTTCGGCGGTCGCGTAGGTCATCCGCTCGTTCTCGGTCATGGTGACCCGGACCTCGATACACTCCGCCGGCGCGATCCAGCCCTGCGCCTCGATGTCCTTCCACGGCGCGTCATAGCGCTTGGGTCCGATCAGGGAGAACACATCGCCCTCGCGGCCGTCTTCGCGGACCAGGGTGGCAGTCAGGCCCAGCCGCCGCCTGGACTGCAGGTCGGCGGTCATCCGGAACACCGGCGCGGGCAGCAGGTGCACTTCGTCGTAGACGATCAGACCCCAGTCCCGGCTGTCGAAAAGCTCCAAATGCCGGTACTCGCCCTTGGTGCGGCGGGTGACCATCTGATACGTCGAGATAGTGACCGGCCGGATCTCCTTGCGCTCCCCGGAGTATTCGCCGATCTCGTCCTCGGTCAACGAGGTGCGTGCGACGAGCTCGCGCTTCCATTGCCGGGCGGCGACGATGTTGGTCACCAGGATCAGCGTCGTGGCGTTGGCTCTGGCCATCGCGGCCGCCCCGACCAGGGTCTTGCCCGCCCCGCACGGAAGCACCACCACGCCCGAGCCGCCGTCCCAGAACGAGTCCGCGGCAAGCTGCTGGTAGTCGCGCAGCTGCCAGCCGTCCTGCCGCAGGCTGATCGGATGCGCTTCACCGTTGACGTAACCGGCGAGATCCTCTGCAGGCCAACCGATTTTGAGCAATATTTGCTTGACGCGGCCGCGCTCGCTGGGATGCACGACGACGGTGTCGTCGTCGATACGCGCCCCGAGCATCGGCGCGATCTTCTTGTTGCGCAGCACCTCCTCGAGCACCGCGCGATCCAGGCTCACCAGGGTGAGGCCGTGCGCCGGGTGCTTGACCAGCTGCAGGCGGCCGTAGCGGGCCATCGTGTCGACGATGTCGACGAGCAGCGGCTGGGGCACCGCGTAGCGCGAATGCGACACCAGCGCGTCGACGACCTGCTCGGCGTCGTGTCCCGCGGCGCGCGCGTTCCACAGCGCCAGCGGTGTGATCCGGTAGGTGTGCACGTGCTCGGGCGCGCGCTCGAGTTCGGCGAACGGAGCGATGGCGGAGCGCGCCGCGCCAGCCAGCTCGTGGTCCACTTCGAGCAGCACCGTCTTGTCGGACTGCACGATCAAAGGTCCGTCAGTCACAACCGCCGCTCCTCCGCTTTTTCGTCACGTGATCCATTATCGGTTGTGGACCGACACCACCGACGTGATGCGGTGAATGGCGAAGTCACGCAGTCGGCCGGAGCCCGAGTCGAACGCCACCAACTGACCGCCCCGGAGGGTGATCGGCGACACCACCCGCTGGGTGGCCACGCCGGCGGCGTCGAGGTAGCCGATCACCAGCGTCTCCTGGTCTTTTGCCGCGCGCTGGAGCAGCGACATGGCGACGGCCGGGTCGACGCGGTTTTTCCCGAACGGTGCGGCGGTCACCTTGCGCAGTACCGAAACCACGGCGTCGAGCGTCTCGGCGCTGGGTAGCGGCGCCGGGCGGTACGGCCGGCGCCGCTGCGGCGACACCACCCGGGCCCCGCGCGGCCGGACATCGACGATGGAGCCGGTGGCATCCTCGGCGGCCGGGGCGAAGCCGGCGGTCCGCAACGCGGCGAGCACGTCGCCGATCGGCGACGGCGACACCGCCACCGTCGGTGCCAGGGCGCGCAACTGCACCCCTGCGACAGCGGGCGCCGCCAGCGCCTGGGCCAGCAGCGCCGGGTCCTCGCAGCGCACGAACGACGCGGTCATCCCGATCCGCAGCTGGCCATGCCGGCGCGCAACGTCATCGATCAGATAGGTAAGCCCCTGCGGCACTCGGGTTTTGGAGTGCTGCGTGAAAAAACTCTGCATCCAGTCGCGGGTCCTGCCGACATCGAGCGCGTGGCGGATCGACTGCTCGCTGATGCGGTACACCATCGCGGCGCCGGCCGATTCGACGGTGGCGACGGTGGCGAGTTGGTCGGCGAGGTCGCGCTTCAGGGGGCCGGGCACCACGACGGTCAGATCGGCCTGAACCAGGAAGTGGTCGATCGGTTCGGGCAAGGCGCGTGCCATCGCGTCGACCGCGACGCGGGGGTCGGCGCCCACGTCCAGAAGTGCCCGGCCGGGCGTGCTGATCGCCCCTCGACCCACGAGACCCAGGGTGTGACTCTCGCTCAGCAGATCGCCGACGGGCCCCGGCTGCAGCCGCCGGGCCCAGCGCGGACGCCGCCACACCAGGGCCGCCGATGCCGCGACCGCGTCGACAGTCGCGCCCGCGGGCAGCTCTGCGAGCATGCCCAGCAGCAGTCGCCGATCCAACGGCGCCGCCGTTGAGTACAGCGAAACAGACAGGGCAACATACGGTTTGGCATCCGGACTGCGGGTCCCGATCAACGCCGGACGGCCCGGCAGATCGAGCCAGGCTTCGGCCAGCAGGTGCCAACGCTCGGCGGGCGAGCTCGCGGTGAACCGGTCGATGGCCGGCGTCGGTGCCCAGTACGGTCCATCGACGTTGGGGCCGTCGGTCGGCTCCGGATCAGGTGTGCCGCTGGCGATCAATCCGGCGGCGGCCGTGATCTCGAGGATCAGCCCGAGCCGCGGCTCCGCGATACCGGTCGCCTTGGCCAGCCGCTTGAGCTCGCGGACTCCCAGTCCGCCGCTGCGCAGCTCGGGGACCGGCGCGGTGCTCAGGGTCTCGATCACCCCGTCGACTTCCCGTAGCAGGTCGACGACGGCTCCGGCGGCCGCTGCGTCGACGTCGTCGGGCGTGGTGGTCGACACCACCGGATCGGGCGCCCTCAGCTGCATCGGGCCCGGCCGGTCGCCGCGCAGCACCTGCCCGACGTGGCGGGGCAGGATGACCGTCTCGGCGTCGATGCGTCGCAGCAGGCCCAGCGCCAGCAGCTGTGGTACCGGCCGCTCCGCGGGGGCGCCCGGGGCGGCGTCCCGCGTGCGACCGACCGGAGAGCCCTCGAGCAGTTTGTCCAGTACCTCGCGCTGTGCGGGGTCGAGGTTCTCGACGAGGTCCGCGATCTGCTCGCCCGAGCGCGAGGCGTCCTCGAGGATGACCTGGCCCGGGTGCCACGGCAGGGCGGTTCCCGCGTCGGCGGCCACCCGGACGGCGGCCTCGCCCCAGGCCAGGGCGCGCTCTTTGAGGGCGTCCAGCGCGGCGATGACGTCGGGCTCCGGGGCGCGGTCACCGATCAGCGCGAGCAGCTTCGCGCTCGGCACCGGCATCGAGTCGGCCTGCAACACCAGCAGGGCATCGAGCACCGCCAGCCGCAGGAAGTCGAGGTCGTCGGTGGCGGCCTTGACCGACTGGTGGGCCTGTGCGCGCGCGGCGAGCGCGGCGATGCTGCCGGGTGGGGGCTGGGCCAGGTCAGGCCGCAGTCGCAGCAGCCGGATCAGCCGCTCGTCCGGCAAGTCGGCCAGCCAGGACCCCAGCGGGATGTCCGGGGTGTTGTCGGTCATTACCGACCAGCGTAGGGCCGATCAGCGTAAAGCAGCCCCCCAGGCCCGCATCCGCAGCGAGGATGCGTGCAGGCCAGCGCGCGCCCGCCAGACACCCCGACGCACGGACCGCAGACCTTGCGCCGCGCCGGCCGGCGCGAAATGTCAGAATGGTCGGCGTGGCTGACATTGCTGAGGGCAAGGCCCGCAGAACCAAGTACGTCGACAACGGCTGGCCTGCGACGGGACCGGACGACCACGCGGTGAGTGAACTCGTGAGCGACCGAACGGGCGCCTTGTCGCCCTTCGGCGAGCTGAACTTCCCGCTGCCCGCCGACGACCTGCCCTACGTACATCCGGTTACCGAAATCAACCGTTAGACGGCCACGATGGCCGAGGCGTCCGAGGCCGGGACCCCACTTTCGCACCTGGATGAGCGCGGGGCGGCCCGTATGGTCGACGTGACCGCCAAGGGCGCCACCAGACGCACGGCCGTGGCGGCGGGGACCTTTCGCACCTCCGCCTGTGTGGTGGGGCTGATCTCGACCGGCGGGCTGCCCAAGGGCGATGCGCTGGCGACCGCACGGATCGCGGGCATTCTCGCGGCGAAGCGCACCAGTGACCTGATCCCGTTGTGCCATCAGCTTGCGCTCACCGGAGTCGACGTCGAATTCACCGTCGGCGAGTCGGAGGTCGAGATCACCGCGACGGTACGCAGCACGGACCGCACCGGCGTGGAGATGGAAGCGCTGACCGCCGTGAGCGTGGCCGGGCTTACGCTCTACGACATGATCAAGGCGGTTGACCCGGCCGCGCGCATCGACGACATCCGGGTGCTTCACAAAGAGGGCGGCAAAAGCGGGAATTGGACGCAGGGATGAAAGGCCGGTCGGCACGAGTCATCGTCGCCTCCACCCGCGCGTCGACGGGACAGTACGCCGACCGCTGCGGGCCCGTCATCGCCGAATGGCTCGGGCAGCGCGGATTCGCGCCCGTCGCGCCCCAAGTGGTTCCCGACGGGTCACCGGTCGGTCAGGCGCTGCGCAAAGCGGTCGCCGACGACGTCGACGTCGTCCTCACCTCGGGAGGCACCGGCATCTCACCCACCGACAGCACCCCGGACCAGACTGTCGCGGTGCTGGACTACATGATTCCCGGCCTGGCCGATGCCATCCGCCGCTCCGGGCTTCCCGGCGTGCCGACGTCGGTGCTCTCGCGGGGTGTGTGCGGGGTCGTCGGCCGGACTCTGGTCGTCAACCTCCCAGGCTCGCCCGGCGGGGTCCGGGACGGCCTTGCGGTGCTCTCCGATGTGCTCGACCACGCGCTGGATCAGATCGCCGGCGAAGACCACCGGCGATGACGCTGGTCGTTCGGGCCGACATCACCGACCGGCCGATCTCTGTGTCCGAACACGAAGACCTGGTGCGCCACCGGTCGGCCGGGGCCGTCGTCGGGTTCGTCGGCGTGATCCGCGACCACGACGGCGAGCGCCGCGTAGTGCGCCTGGAGTACTCGTCGCACCCATCGGCCCTACAGGTCATGACCGATGTCGTCGCCGAGATCGCGGAGCGGGCCGGCGGGCTGCGCGCGATCGCGGCCAGTCACCGCATCGGCGCCCTGCACATCGGTGACGCGGCACTGGTTGCCGCGGTGGCCGCCGACCACCGACAAGAGGCATTCGCGGCGTGCGCCTTGCTGGTCGACGCCGTCAAGGCGCGGTTACCGGTGTGGAAACACCAGTTCTTCGACGATGGTACCGACGAATGGGTGGGTTCGGCCTGACGGCGTGGACACCGATCCGACGCGGTCCGCAAAGCCGACGCGGTACCGCGAGCTCGCGACCGGCGGGACCCGGTGACAGACCTCAGATGACGGAGGACCGACGCGCCAGGGCGTCGAGCGCGTCGTTTCCGTGGACGTCCAGCCCGCGGATGGCTTCCCACACTTGCCTGGTGTAGCCGACGTCGTCGGCCTGCTGTGGCGCCACCGGTGCGTCATTGTCGTCGCCGGGCGGGGGCGGGGGCACGTCGGCCGGCGCGGGGTCCTGGACTCCGGCGTTGACGACCGATGCGTCCACAGGCAGATCGGCCGGTAGTGCCAGGTCCTCAGATGCCGGGGGGAGGTCCTCGGGGGGTGCGGGCGGCAGGTCCTCGGGAGGCGCGGGCGGCAGGTCCTCGGGGGGTGCCGGCTGGTGGTCGGAGGCCAGTTCCACCGCCGGAGTTGGGGGTTCCGGCGGGGCGTCCATCGGGGGAGCGTCCTCCGGCGGGGCGTCCATCGGGGGAGCGTCCATCGCCGCCGGTGTCGGCACGTCGCGCGGCGTCGGGTTCGACAGCCCGTGTCCGCATGCGGGCCAGGCGCCCCGGCCCTGGGTTGCCAGCACCCGCTCGGCAACGGCGATCTGCTGTTCCCGGCTGGCCATTTGAGCCGCCGGTGCGTAGTCGCTGCCCCCGTGGGCGGCCCAGGTGCCCTGGCTGAACTGCAGGCCGCCTTGGTAGCCGTTGCCGGTGTTGATCGACCAGTTGCCACCGGACTCGCAGCGGGCTACCTGGTCCCATTCGCCGTCGGTCGCACCGGCCGCTTGGCCGGCGAGGGCGATACTGCCCCCACCGAGCACCGCCCCGGCAAAGGCGATCTTGGCGGCATTGACGTTTGACGTAGTGGGCTTGCGGTGACGTCCACTCATACGCGCCGGGTAAGTCCTCTCATCTAGCGCCTGCGAGGTCAGCTGTCGGGTTCGGGTTGGAGAGGCCACCCGGCCGCGTCGTACTCGGCAGCGAGACGACGCCGGCTTCACCCCAAGGAGTCGCGGAGCGGCTCCGGATCGGTCACGGCGGACCTGTTGGGACCCCCGCCTCCATCCATGTATGGCCTGCCCCCGCTTACTGGATGGAGCTCGGCGCGATAGGCGGGGGAGGGACGCCGTTCGGCTTACTTGGCGAACCTCCGGGAGAGGCTAGCGGTTTCCGCCGGGGGCGTCACGTTTGGCGCAATCCGGCGTTTCGGCTTTGGGGACCTTCGAAAAGTCGAGCAGCGGTGCAGGTTTCCGCAGCTCACAGGGCTCGAGACCGAGTCGTGTCTCGCTCGTTATCTTTCCGTTACGTGAGATATGTCATATGCCTCAGCCGCCGGCAAACGGCGGGAGGACGTCGACGGTGTCACCGGGTGACAACGCCGTCGCAGGGTCTCGTACGGCGATCCCACTGCGCAGGCAGGAGCACCGGCTCAATACCGTGGCCAGTCGGGTTCCGCGCACGGCCAGCATGTCGACGAGCCCGGTCACGGTCGTGCCCGCCGGCACCACCACGGTTTCCGATTCGACTCCGGCGGCTGCACGCGCGGCGGCGAAGTAGCGGACCGTCACCTGCATCCCGGCCGGCTCGGCGGGCGTGTCACTCATCGCGCTAGCCGCCGATCGCGCTCATCGGTCGGTCGGGCTGGATGAAGCCGGGTTCGTTGATGCCGTGGCCGGCGGGTTTGCGCCACATCGCGTCGCGCCAGGCCGACTCGATAGCGTCGTCGCCCGCGCCACCGCGCAGCAAGCCCCGAAGGTCGGTCTCCTCGGTGGAGAACAGGCAGCTGCGGACCTGTCCGTCCGCCGTCAGCCGGGTGCGATCGCAGGACGCGCAGAAGGCGTGTGAAACCGACGCGATCACACCGAACTTCCCGGCCGGCGTGTCGGGTCCGGTGTCGGCCAGCCACAGCTCAGCCGGAGCGGACCCGCGCGGCGTCGGGTCGGGTCGCAGCCGGAAGTGCGACCGCAGCGTATCCAGCACGTCGTCGGCGCTCAGCGCCGCTCCGCGCCGCCACTGATGCCCGGCGTCCAGCGGCATCTGTTCGATGACCCGCAGCTGGTAGCCGTGGTCGAGGCAGAACCGCAACAGTGCGACGACGTCCTCGCGGCCGGAGGCGGGGTCGAGCACGGCGTTCACCTTCACCGGGGCGAGGCCCGCCTCCTTGGCTGCGGTCAGGCCGTCGAGCACGTCGCCCAGCCGGTCCCGGAGGGTGATGGCCGCGAAGCGGGCCCGTTCCATGGTGTCCAACGACACGTTGACCCGGTCCAGGCCGGCCCCGGCCAGAGCGGCGGCGCGGTGGGCCAATCCCACGCCGTTGGTGGTCAGCGAGATCTCCGGCCGCGGCCGCAGGCAGGCGGCCGCTGCGACCATTTCCTCCAGGTGACGGGAGAGCAGCGGCTCGCCGCCGGTGAACCGCACGCTGGTGACACCCAGCCGGGTCACGGCGACACACATCAGCCTGGACAGCTCGTCGGGGCGCAGGAGTTGTTCCCCGGGCAGCCAGTCCAGCCCGTCGGCGGGCATGCAGTAGCGGCACCGCAGATTGCAACGGTCGGTCAGCGACACCCGCAGATCGGTGGCGACCCGGCCGTGGGCGTCGATCAAAGGACCGTCGGCCGGGGCGTGCCCCGATGCGGAACGGCGGTCCGTGCGGCCGCGCACCATGGGTACGCCCAGTGCGGTCAGCGTCACGCGGGCACCCCCGCGAACTGATGCAGTGAGTCAAGGGAAACGATCTGCTTGCCCAGCGGCATCAGCGAGACCGGGATGAGCTTGAGGTTTGCCAGCGCCAGCGGCAGGCCGACGACCGTGAGCGCCATCGCCACGGCGCTGACCAGATGCCCGATCGCCAGCCACACCCCGAACAGCACCACCCAGATGACATTCCCCACCAGTGCCCCGGTGCCGGCCGTCGGCTTGTCGACGATCGTGCGGCCGAAAGGCCACAACGCGTAGGAGGCGATGCGTAGCGACGCGAACCCGAACGGAATCGTGACGATCAGCAGGAAACAGACGAGCGCCGCCAGCAGGTAGCCGGCGGCCATCCAGAGGCCGCCGAACATCAGCCAGACAACGTTCAGGATCGGGCGCATGTCACCTCCGCGGTAATGTCAGCCTAGCGAGTAACGGACAAGCGGTGGCGCTCGGCAGACGACGATCCGAGTAGGATCGTCACGCGACATCGCGTCCTGCGTAGTCGGGACGCGATGTGTGTTGTCCAACCAGTGAGCCGTCAGACAAGCAGGTGAAACCAGTGCCGACCGGCAAGGTTAAGTGGTACGACTCCGAAAAGGGGTTTGGCTTCCTGTCGCAGGAGGACGGCGAGGACGTCTACGTCCGCGCGTCAGCGCTGCCCGAGGGCGTCGAGGGGCTCAAAGCCGGGCAGCGGGTGGAGTTCGGCATCGCTTCGGGTCGGCGCGGACCGCAGGCGTTGAGTCTCAAGCTGATTGAACCGCCACCCAGCCTCACCAAGACCCGCCGCGAGGTGCCCGCCGAGCACAAGCACAGCCCAGACGAGTTGCACGGAATGGTCGAGGACATGATCACGTTGCTGGAGAGCGCGGTGCAGCCCGAATTGCGCAAGGGTCGTTACCCGGACCGCAAGACGGCCCGCCGGGTTTCCGAGGTGGTCAAAGCTGTGGCCCGGGAACTCGACGCCTGACGCCTTGCGTGGCGGCGGGCGGCGCGGCGGAAGGTCACGCAGTCGTTCGGTGCGGTGGCGTGAGAAACGACGTGTGCTGGGTACTCCTTGCTTTGCGACCAGCGAGGAGGCTGCAATGTCACAGCAAGCACATGTCACCGAAGAGCAGGCCAGAGCCGTTGCCGAGGAATCTCGCGAAAGTAGTTGGGATAAACCATCATTCGCCAAGGAATTGTTCCTGGGTAGGTTCCCGCTGGACTTGATCCACCCGTTTCCCAGCCCCAGCGACGCGCAAGAGGCCCGTACCGTCGCTTTCCTGGACACGCTGCGGGAGTTCCTGCGGACCGTGGACGGCAGTGTCATCGAGCGCGAGGCGAGGATCCCCGACGAGTACGTGAAGGGCCTGGCCGAATTGGGCTGCTTCGGCATGAAAATACCGGCCGAGTACGGCGGTCTGGAGATGTCGCAGGTCGCCTACAACCGGGCTCTGATGATGGTTTCGACGGTCAACGCCAGCCTCGGCGCGCTGCTGTCGGCCCACCAGTCGATCGGTGTGCCGGAGCCGCTGAAACTCGCCGGTACTCCGGAGCAGAAGCGAAAATTCCTGCCGCGCTGTGCCGCCGGCGCCATATCGGCATTTCTACTGACCGAACCAGACGTGGGGTCCGACCCGGCACGGCTGGCCTCCACGGCGACGCCGGTCGACAACGGCCAGGCTTACGAGCTCGACGGGGTGAAACTGTGGACCACCAACGGTGTGGTCGCCGAGCTGCTGGTGGTCATGGTGCGGGTACCTCAGAGCGACGGCCACCGTGGCGGTATCAGCGCCTTTGTCGTCGAGTCCGACTCGCCGGGGATCACCGTCGAGCGGCGCAACCAGTTCATGGGGCTGCGCGGCATCGAGAACGGCGTGACCCGGTTCGACCGCGTGCGAGTGCCGCGCGACAACCTGATCGGCCGTGAGGGCGACGGCCTCAAGATCGCGCTGACCACGCTCAACGCCGGGCGGCTGTCGATTCCGGCGACTGCCGCCGGGGCGTCGAAGTGGGCGCTGAAGATCGCGCGCGAGTGGTCCGGCGAGCGCATCCAATGGGGCAAGCCGGTGGCCGGGCACGAAGCGGTGGCCCGCAAGATCGCCTTCATCGCCGCGACCGCCTACGCGCTCGATGCGGTGCTGGAGCTTTCCTCGCAAATGGCCGACGAGGGCCGTAACGACATCCGCATCGAGGCTGCACTGGCCAAGCTGTGGTGCAGCGAGATGGCCTGTCTGATCGCCGACGAGCTCATGCAGATCCGCGGTGGACGTGGCTACGAGACCGCGGAATCCCTCGCCGCGCGCGGGGAGCGCGCGGTGCCCGTCGAACAGCTGGTTCGTGACCTGCGGATCAACCGCATCTTCGAGGGATCCAGCGAGATCATGCGGTTGCTGATCGCCCGCGAAGCGGTGGACGCCCACCTGAGCGCCGCCGGCGACCTCGCCAAGCCCGACACCGATCTGCGGCAGAAGGCGACCGCGGCCGTCGGCGCAAGCGGATTCTACGCAAAGTGGTTGCCCAAGCTCATTTTTGGTGAAGGTCAACGACCCGCGGCCTACAGGGAGTTCGGCCCGCTGGCGGCTCATCTGCGGTTCGTCGAACGCTCCGCCCGCAAGCTGGCCCGCAACACGTTCTACGGCATGGCTCGCTGGCAGGCAAAGCTGGAGCAGAGGCAGGGCTTTCTGGGGCGCGTGGTCGATATCGGCGCCGAACTCTTCGCGATGTCGGCGGTGTGCGTGCGTGCCGAGGGGCAGCGGGTCTGCGACCCGACCGTAGGCCGGCAGGCCTACGAGCTGGCCGACACGTTCTGCCGGCACGCGACCCTGCGGGTCGAAGGGCTGTTCCACGCGTTGTGGACCAACACCGACAGCAGCGACGTCGCGTTGACTCGCGATGTGCTCGAAGGCCGCCACACCTGGCTGGAGAAGGGCGTCTTCGACCCGTCGGAGGGTACCGGCCCCTGGATCGCGCACTGGGAACCGGGACCGTCGACCCAAACCGACCTGTCTCGACGGTTTTTGGCTACCTAGCCGCGGAGCGTCTTCGCGCCGGGGCAGAATTGCCGCCATGGCCTTCGACGTCGCACCGGCGGGCGAATTCACCCGGGACGCCAACTACATCACCACGCGGGTCACCGCCGACGGACGCGATGGCTACCCGGTCGAGGTCGGTCGGTATCGGCTCGTTGTCGCCCGGGCCTGCCCGTGGGCCAACCGCGCCATCATCGTGCGGCGGCTGCTGGGTTTGGAACACGTTCTCTCCATTGGCTTTTGCGGACCCACACACGATCAGCGGAGCTGGACGTTCGATCTCGACCGCGGCGGCGTGGACCCCGTGCTGAAGATCGCGCGGCTGCAAGATGCCTACTTCAAGCGATTCCCCGACTATCCCAGAGGCGTCACCGTCCCCGCGATCGTCGACATTGAGACCGGCGCGGTGGTCACCAACGACTTCGCGCAGATGACGCTGGACTTCTCGACGGAGTGGACCGCCCACCATCGCGCCGGCGCGCCTGAACTGTACCCGGAGTCGCTGCGGGCTGACATCGACGAGGTGAACAAGAGGGTTTACACCGAGATCAACAACGGCGTTTATCGCTGCGGCTTCGCCGGCTCACAGCAGGCCTACGAAGCGGCCTACGACCGGCTGTTCGCCGGTCTGGACTGGGTGAGCGATCGCCTGGCCGGCCAGCGGTACCTGTCGGGGGACAGCATCACCGAGGCTGATGTGCGGTTGTTCACCACGCTGGTTCGCTTCGACCCCGTCTACCACGGGCACTTCAAGTGCAACCGCTGCAAGCTCAGCGAGATGCCCGTGCTGTGGGCCTACGCGCGCGACCTGTTCCAGACGCCGGGCTTCGGCGACACCGTGGACTTCGACCAGATCAAGCGGCACTATTACATCGTGCATGCCGACATCAACCCGACCGGAATCGGGCCCAAGGGGCCCGACCTGGACAACTGGCTGACTCCGCATGGCCGGGAAGCGCTCGGCGGCAATCCCTTCGGGAAGGGAACGGCGCCCGGGGCCCCCTGGAAGGCGAGCGCGTCATCCAGGGTTCGGAGGCTTGTTAGCTGGTAGGTCATAAGTGTGGCCTTCCCCTCGATCGCGGCTGATCTGGCCGGCGCGTGGGAGGTGTCAACGTGGAGCACGCGCAGCGCAGCGAGCATGAACGACGTTGACACCGAGGAGCGCAGGTTGATGATGGGCCGTCGGAGGGATGGC
>NZ_JBMIOP010000271.1:0-19466 GCF_049197365.1 Mycobacterium sp. THU-M104 | reverse complement strand
TGTGCTCAGCGCTACTTTTTTCGCGTTTCGGCGCTGCCACCGCAGTCTCGACACCCCAGCGAACGGGCCCGACGGATTAACGGGCAAGACCACTAGTGCGTGTCGGGCCCCGTCGCGCCCGCGGTGTGGGCTCCGGCCTCCGCCAGATCCGGCTCAGGCGGCGGCTTGCGGGTACCGGTAAACGTGAACACCGCGTCCTCACCGGCGCCCTCGCCGTCCCAGTTGTCCACGTCGACGGTGACGACCTGACCGGGACCGACCTCGTCGAAGAGGATCTTCTCGGAGAGCTGGTCCTCGATCTCGCGCTGGATGGTGCGCCGCAACGGGCGCGCGCCCAGCACCGGATCGAAGCCACGCTTGGCCAGCAGGGACTTCGCCGCGTCGGTCAGCTCAAGGGCCATGTCCTTGACCTTGAGCTGGCCCGCGACCCGGCCGATCATCAGGTCGACCATCGTGATGATCTCGTCGCGGGTCAACTGGTGGAAGACGATGATGTCGTCGATGCGGTTGAGGAACTCCGGCCGGAAGTGCTTCTTGAGCTCGTCGTTGACCTTCTGCTTCATCCGCTCGTAGTCGTTGGCGCCGCCGCCCTGGGTGAACCCGAGGCCGACTGCCTTGGAAATGTCCGACGTGCCGAGGTTCGACGTGAAGATCAGGACGGTGTTCTTGAAGTCGACTGTACGGCCCTGCCCGTCGGTGAGCCGGCCGTCCTCGAGGACCTGCAACAGGCTGTTGTAGATCTCCTGGTGAGCCTTCTCGATCTCGTCGAACAGCACCACCGAGAACGGCTTGCGCCGCACCTTCTCGGTGAGCTGGCCGCCCTCCTCGTAGCCGACATACCCCGGCGGGGCGCCGAACAGCCGCGACGCAGTGAACCGGTCGTGGAACTCACCCATGTCGATCTGGATGAGCGCGTCGTCGTCACCGAACAGGAAGTTGGCCAGCGCCTTGGACAACTCGGTCTTGCCGACCCCGGACGGGCCGGCGAAGATGAACGAGCCCGACGGGCGCTTGGGGTCCTTCAACCCGGCACGGGTGCGCCGGATCGCCTTGGAGACGGCCTTGACGGCATCCTCCTGGCCGATGATCCGCTTGTGCAGCTCGTCTTCCATGCGCAGCAGGCGCGTCGTCTCGGCCTCGGTGAGCTTGAACACCGGGATGCCGGTCCAGTTGCCCAGCACCTCGGCGATCTGCTCGTCGTCGACCTCGGCGACTACGTCGAGATCACCTGAGCGCCACTGCTTTTCGCGCTCCGCGCGCTGCGCGACGAGTTGCTTCTCCCGATCGCGCAGGCTGGCCGCCTTCTCGAAGTCCTGCGCGTCGATCGCGGACTCCTTCTCGCGGCGCGCGTCGGCGATCTTCTCGTCGAACTCGCGCAGGTCCGGCGGCGCGGTCATCCGGCGGATCCGCATCCGGGCCCCCGCCTCGTCGATCAGGTCGATCGCCTTGTCGGGCAGGAACCGGTCGTTGATGTAGCGGTCGGCCAGGGTGGCCGCGGCCACCATCGCCGAGTCGGTGATCGACACCCGGTGGTGTGCCTCGTAGCGGTCGCGCAGACCCTTGAGGATCTCGATGGTGTGTTCCACCGTAGGCTCGCCGACCTGCACCGGCTGGAAGCGGCGCTCGAGGGCGGCGTCCTTCTCGATGTACTTGCGGTACTCGTCGAGCGTGGTGGCACCGATCGTCTGCAGCTCGCCGCGGGCCAGTTTCGGCTTGAGGATCGACGCGGCGTCTATCGCGCCCTCGGCGGCGCCCGCCCCGACGAGCGTGTGCAGCTCGTCGATGAACAAGATGATGTCGCCGCGGGTGTTGATCTCCTTGAGCACCTTCTTCAGGCGTTCCTCGAAGTCACCGCGATAACGCGAGCCGGCGACCAGCGAGCCCAGGTCGAGGGTGTAGAGCTGCTTGTCCTTCAGCGTCTCGGGAACCTGGCCGTGCACGATGGCCTGCGCAAGGCCCTCGACGACGGCGGTCTTGCCGACGCCGGGCTCGCCGATCAGCACCGGGTTGTTCTTGGTGCGCCGGCTCAGCACCTGCATCACCCGCTCGATTTCCTTTTCGCGGCCGATGACGGGGTCCAGCTTGCCCTCCATCGCGGCAGCCGTCAGGTTGCGCCCGAACTGGTCGAGCACCAGCGACGTCGAAGGCGAGCCGGACTCCCCGCCGCGGCCACCGGTCCCGGCCTCCGCGGCTTCCTTTCCCTGGTAGCCGCTGAGCAGCTGTATCACCTGCTGGCGAACCCGGGTGAGCTCGGCGCCGAGCTTCACCAGCACCTGGGCTGCCACTCCCTCGCCCTCTCGGATGAGGCCCAGCAGGATGTGCTCGGTGCCGATGTAGTTGTGGCCCAGCTGCAGCGCCTCGCGCAGGCTCAGCTCCAGGACCTTCTTGGCGCGCGGCGTGAACGGGATGTGTCCCGACGGGGCCTGCTGGCCCTGGCCGATGATCTCCTCGACCTGGCTGCGGACGCCCTCGAGCGAGATACCCAACGACTCGAGCGACTTCGCCGCGACGCCTTCACCCTCGTGGATCAAACCCAGCAGGATGTGCTCGGTGCCGATGTAGTTGTGGTTGAGCATCCGGGCCTCTTCTTGCGCCAAGACGACGACCCTGCGGGCACGGTCGGTAAATCTCTCAAACATTAGCGGCTACCTGCTCTTCCTCACCATCGGTACAACCTCACCGGCGATCCAGTGCGGTCGGCATCGCGTACCTGCCGTCCACTGTAATGGTCGGCCCGCCGGGGTTCCTAACCTTGCGATTCCGTGACGACTCGGACACGGCGGTCGCAACTAGGGAAACGAGACGCACACCCGATTCGTTTCCTGCGGCCGCTCCCGACCATTTCGCCGCCAGCGAACGTGTCAAACGCTCGACGCCCGGGCAACGCGGCCCGGGCGTCGTCGCGCGGCAAGTCAGGTCGCCGCGTGGAAAGCGTCGATGACGTCGGCCGGGATACGGCCGCGCGTCGAGACGTTGTGACCGTTGCGACGGGCCCATTCGCGGATTGCCGCGCTCTGTTCGCGGTCGATGGTGCCGCGACCACGAACAGAGCCGGGACGCCCGCGGCGCCGGCCTCCGACGCGGCGGCCGGCAGCGACCCACTGCTTCAGGTCGCCGCGCAGTTTCGCGGCATTCTTGGCCGAAAGATCGATCTCATAGGTCACCCCGTCAAGCCCGAATTCGACCGTTTCGTCGGCTGCGCCCGCACCGTCGAAATCATCGACCAAGGTGACGGTCACTTTTTTTGCCATTTGCTTACCCTCGCGTTCCGTCCTGAACAGTTGCCGAGCGGATTGGTAAGGACCTCCCCGCCCACTAATCTGTCATAATAACGCAGCATACTCAATCACGACGCCGGCCGTACAGCAGAACTTTCAGCTCGAGTGCGGCCGAACAATCGGGAACAAAACTGTCTCCCTAATTGTGAGCCCCGTCAAAGACATCAACAACCGATCGATCCCCATTCCGGTTCCGGTGCACGGTGGCATCGCATACTCCAGTGCGGCGAGAAAATCTTCGTCGAGCAGCATGGCCTCGTCATCACCGGCGGCCGCCGCGCGGGCTTGTGCCGCAAATCGCTCGCGCTGCACCACCGGATCGTTCAATTCGGAGTAGCCTGTGGCCAATTCCACTCCCCGCACGTACAGGTCCCACTTCTCGGTGACACCCGCGATACTGCGATGCTGGCGCGTCAAAGGTGTTGTCTCGACTGGAAAGTCTTTGACGAAAGTGGGCGCGGTCAGAGTGCCGCCCACCTGGTGTTCCCACAGTTCTTCGACGAGCTTACCGTGTCCGAATCCACGGTTTTCAGGAATCTCGACCCCGAGCCGGTCGGCGATCGCGGCGAGCCGTTCGACCGTGGTTTCCGGGGTGATCTCCTCACCGAGCGCCGTCGACAGCGAAGGATACATTCGGATCGACGCCCATTCTCCGTCGATGTCGTACACACTGCCGTCGGGCAGCGGGAGTTGTCTGGTGCCGATCGCCTCGTCGGCCACCTCTTGAATAAGCTCGCGGGTAACCGCTGCCGAATCGTCGTACGTTCCATAAGCCTGGTAGGTCTCCAGCATCGAGAATTCCGGAGAATGCGTGGAATCGGCTCCTTCGTTTCGGAACACCCGATTAAGTTCGAAGACCTTGTCGAAACCGCCGACCACGCAGCGCTTGAGGAAGAGTTCCGGTGCGATCCGCAGGTAGAGATCGATGTCGAGAGCATTGGAATGGGTGACGAACGGCCGGGCCGCCGCACCGCCTGCCAGCGTCTGCAGCATCGGGGTTTCGACCTCGAGAAAGCCGCGCCGCTCGAGCGCGCCGCGTATCGCCCGGACCACGGCGATTCGCCGGCGAGCGACCGATCGCGCCTGCGGACGGACGATGAGGTCGACGTAGCGCTGCCGCACCCGCGACTCTTCGTTCATCTCCTTGTGCGCGACGGGCAGCGGCCGCAGCGACTTTGATGCCATCTGCCAGCGATCGGCGCGGATCGACAATTCGCCTCGGCGGGAGCTGATCACGGTGCCGTGCACGTACACGATGTCGCCGAGGTCGACGTCGGCCTTCCACGCGTCGAGCGACTCGCGGCCCACCCCGTCGAGGCTGATCATCACCTGCAGGGTGGTGCCGTCACCGTCCTGCAGGGTCGCAAAGCACAGCTTTCCGGAGTTTCGGGCGAAGATCACCCGCCCCGCGACGCCGACGACATCGTCGGTCGCGGTGTCGACCGGCAGGTCGGGGTGGGCGTCGCGGACCTCGGCCAGGGTGTGGGTGCGCGTGATGTCGACCGGGTAAGGCTCACGGCCCTGGGCCAACAGGCGGGCACGCTTGTCCCGGCGGATCCGGAACTGCTCGGGAAGGTCTGGGTCGGCGCCGCTCACGACGTGCCAGCTTAATTGACTTCCAGAGACCACCGGTTGCGGGCATCGGGCCTGCGCGGACCGCGCTGAGACTGCACCCACGGCCCGAAATGACACCGGACGACTCGCTGCATGCAGGCTCGGCGCGCACGCCGGGCCCTCAGTGTGCCGTTTTCAGCCGGCCGCGCTGGGTCTCCCGGTTGCGTTCGAAGACCAATCGCAGGCCGTGCAGGGTCAGGTGCCGGTCGTAGGTGGCGGCAGTTTGCAGTTCGGGGAGCAGTAGCGGTGCGGTGTGGCCGGTGGCCACGATGGTGAACTGATCGCCCGGGTCGCCGCCGAAACCTTTCACGTCGTCGCGGATGCGGGCGATCAAACCGTCGACCAGGCCGGCGAACCCGAACACCGCACCCGACTGCATGCATTCGACGGTGTTCTTGCCGATCACCGAACGGGGCCGGGACAATTCGACGCGGCGCAGCGCGGCAGAGCGGGCCGCGGCGGCGTCGGAGGAAACCTGCACTCCGGGTGCGATGGCGCCGCCGAGAAACTCCCCTTTGGCCGACACCACGTCCACGCAGATCGAGGAACCGAAGTCGACGACGATGGCTGCACCCGCGTACTTCTGAAATGCCGCCAGGCAGTTGACGATCCGGTCTGCGCCCACTTCTTTGGGGTTGTCCACCAGCAGCGGGATGCCGGTGCGCACCCCGGGCTCGATGAGCACGTGGGGCACCGACGACCAGTATTGATCCATCATGACCCGCACCTCGTGCAACACGGACGGGACGGTGGAGAGGGCGACGGCGCCGGTCAGCCGTTCGGAGTCGTCGCCGATGAGGCCGTCGATGGTCAACGCCAGTTCGTCGGCGGTGACCTCCGATTCGGTGCGGATCCGCCAGTGCTGCACCACCTTGGCGTGTTCTTTCGCGCCCGATAGCAGCCCCACAACGGTGTGGGTGTTGCGGACATCGATGGCCAGCAGCACGGTTACCGCGCACTTATCCGCGGACTCAGCAGCTCGCCCACCACCGACATTTCCAGGTCGGGCACGAAGGCCGGGTCGCTGCCCAGGTCGATCGGCTTGTTGCCGGCGTCCACGAACACGATCCGGGGCCGGTGGACACGAGCCTCCGCCGCTTCCATGGTCCCGTAGGCGATCAGGATCACCAGGTCGCCCGGGTGCACGAGATGCGCTGCGGCACCGTTGATTCCGATTACTCCGCTGCCGCGTTCCCCGGTGATCGCGTAGGTCACCAGGCGGGCACCGTTGTCGATGTCGACGATGGTCACCTGTTCGCCCTCGAGCAGGTCTGCGGCGTCCATCAGATCGGCGTCGATCGTCACCGAGCCGACATAGTGCAGGTCGGCCTGCGTGACCGTGGCACGGTGAATCTTCGACTTCAGCATCGTCCGTAACATCAATTCCTCCACAGTGGTTGAACGTGTCGGTCCGGCCCGTCGGTGCCGGCGGAAGCTCCCACTTCGACAGAGACGTTGTCCAGCAGCCTGGTGCCGCCCAGCCTCGCGGCGACCAGCAGCCGACCGGGCCCGCCGTCGCCAAGCGGGCCGAGGTCGGCTGCCCGCAGCTCCAGGTAGTCGACCTCGATCGCGGGCACCGCGGCCAGCACGGCGCGGGCCGCCTCCAGGGCCGCCGCAGGGCCCGCCGTCGCGGAGTGCGCGCCCGCCGTCAGCGCCGCGGACAACGTCCCGGCCAGCTCGCGCTGCGCCGGGTCCAGGTAGCGGTTGCGCGACGACATCGCCAGGCCGTCGGGCTCGCGGATGGTCGGCACCCCGACCACGGCAACGTCGATGTTCAGGTCGGCGACCATCTGGCGAATCAGGACCAGCTGCTGGAAGTCCTTCTCGCCGAAGAAGGCCCGGTCCGGACGCACGATCTGCAGCAGCTTGCACACCACCGTCAGGACGCCGGCGAAGTGGGTCGGGCGGGCGCCGCCTTCGAGATCGGCTGCCAGCGGACCGGGCTGCACCGTGCTGCGCAGGCCGTGGGGATACATCGCGGCGGCGCTCGGCGCGAACACCATCTCGACGCCCTCGTCCGACAACAGAGCCACGTCGTCGTCGAGCGTGCGGGGGTAGGCCTCGAGGTCTTCACCCGGGCCGAACTGCAGCGGGTTGACGAAGATCGAGACCACGACCACCGAGCCGGGCACCCGCTTGGCGGCCCGCACCAGCGCCAGGTGCCCGTCGTGCAGCGAGCCCATGGTGGGCACCAGCATCACCCGGCGCCCCGTCTGGCGCAGCGCCCGGCTGACGTCGGCGACGTCGCGCGGCGCCGAGTACACGTTGAGTTGGCCGGGGTCGAATACCGGCGACCGCGCCACGGTCATCGCACCAGCACCTTGACGACGTCCTCGGGCGCGTGCGCGCGCTGCGCGGTCCGCAGGGCGTTCACCCGGTACGCCTGGGCCAGGTCCGAGTCGACCTTGGCCAGCGCGGCCAGATGCCCGGCGACCGCGGCCGCGTCACCGCGGGCGACGGGTCCGGTGAGCGCCGACTGGCCGCGTTGCAGGGTGTTCTCCAGTGCTGCCCGGGCCAGCGGCCCGACGATGCGCTCGGCGATGCCGCCGGGCTGGTCGTCGACGATTTGTCTCCCGGCAGCGGGAGGTACCCCCAGCTCGAGCACCTCTTGCCCGCGCAGCGCGGCCCGCAGTGCATCGAGAGCATCGGCCAGGACGGTCACGATGTGGTTGCCCGCATGCGCCAGGGCGGCATGGTAGAGCACGCGCGCGTCCTCACGGACGCAGAACGGTTCTCCACCCATCTCCAGGACCAGAGACTGCCCCACCGCAGATCCGACGTCGTCGGCCGCAGTGATCCCGAAACAGGTGTCCGGCAGCCTGCGGATGTCCTCATCGGACCCGGTGAACGTCATCGCCGGGTGGATCGCGAGCGGTATGCAGTCGGGGGTCAGCGGCGCGAGCACGCCGACACCGTTGGCTCCGGAGGTGTGCGCCACGATCGTGCCCGGCCGCACCGCCGACGTCGCGGCCAGACCGGCCACCAGACCGGGGAGTTCGCTGTCGGGTACCGCCAGCAGCAACAACTCCGCGCCGACAGCCACGTCCTGGGGCGCAACGACCGGGGTGTCGGGCAGCCACCGTTGCGCGCGGCGTCGGGACGCGTCGCTGACGGCGCTGCACGCGACCACGACGTGGTCGGCGCGCTCCAGCGCAACACCCAGGGCGGTTCCCACCCGGCCGGCCGAGATGATCCCCACCTTCAGTCTGGCCGGACGCAAACCGTCGAACTGCACCATCGCAGACGACCTCACCTAAGTCTTCGTTCGTTCCGGTCCCAGTCTCACGGGTACCGGACGGTCACCAAGACTGTAGTCGATGGCCGGACCGGACCCAACGCGACAGGGCCCCGGCTCAGACGTTGCGGCGGCGGCGGCGCCCAACCCCGGACGACTCGACCTGCAACCGCGCCAGCAGCTGGGCGACCGACTGCCCACCCGACGGCGGGCCGTTCGCCACGTCGGAGCCGTCCGCGCCGCCATGCCGCGGTGCGGGCTCCGGGGCCGGCGGCGGCGCCAGTCGCGGCGGCTGCTGCTCGGCGGCCGGTGGCACCGGTGGCTGCGGTGCCGGTGACGCCGCCGCAGCGGGCGCCCTGACCGGAGCCGGGACCACCACGGGCTCGTCGGGGACCGTGAAGTTGCGGACGCCGAAGTCGCGGTATTCCGCCGAATGCCGCGACCGCGAGCGGCGGCCGGACTCCCCGTAGGGCCGCGGGGCGTCCCGCTCACCGCGTGAACCGGTGGGGACGGGTCCCCCGCACGAGTCGCGGGAGCCTTCGGGCTCTCGCTGCTCGCGGGATTCACCGGAAGGCTCGCCGGCGCCGATGCGGCGGGAGCCGCGCTGCCTTCCAGACGGATCGCCGCCGGGCGGTGCCGCGGTTCCGGAGGGCAGCCACCGGCCGTTGGCGACCGGCTCCCAGTCCTGGTCCCGGGCCTGCGCTTGCGGGGGCAGCGGCGTGCGGTGCGGGAAGTCGAACTGCGGCTCCGGCTCCGGCGCATGGGAGGTTTCCTGTGACGCCTCGTGGAAGCGCACGCGTTCGCGTGGGGGCGGCTGCCGCCGGGGCGGGTGCCGCCGGGGCGGCAGCAGGGGTTCCTCGGGCACGTCGATGATGGCCGGCTCGTCGGAGCGGCCGTCGGGGGTGTTCGAGACCCCCAGGGCCTCCGGGGCCTGGGGCGAGTGGTGCTGCGGCCCCGGCGTCACGCGGTCGCTGGACACCCAATCGACGGGCGCTCCCGCCCCGTTGCGGTCCCATTCGCTGTACGCGCGAGCGCGGGGAACCTCGGTATCGAGCGTTTCGATCGCGGGACGCTCCTTGAGGTCCGTGTCGAACAGGATCTCCAAGCTGGTCCGCAATGCGTTCAGTTCCGCTCGCAGCGCCCCGACCTCGTCGGCACTCTGGGTCCGCAACTCGGAGGCCAGTTCGCGGCGCAGCTGGGACTCCACCGTCAGCTCGTACTCACGGCGGGCCGATATCTCCCGGTCCAGTTGCAGGTCGTAGACCAGCTTCAAGTCACGCACCCGTGACTGGTCGGCGTCGCTCTGCCGGCGATACAGCACGGACACGAAGGCGCCGGCCACCGCAGCCCACAGCGCCAGGATCACCGCGAGCTTGAGAAGTTCCACGCGGTTGGTGAAAACCAGCGCGGAACTGGCTCCCATCGCGAGAACCAGCAACGCCGTCAAGAGTGCCCAACCCGGCCTGCGGCCGCCGCGCCGTACCCGGGCGCCGCGGGACAGAACGGTCATGGCCCGACTGTACCTCTGCGAGGTCATTGCGCGTGTCGGGCCGGTCCGGCGATTCTCAGTCAGCGGTACCCGACGTCCCGGGCCGGTCAAATCTCGGCGCCCTCACCGTGCTCGGGTGGCTCTGGCGGAGATTTGCAGCAATGCTGCAGCCACAGCCCGGCGACGAGCAGCGCCAGCGCGCTGACGGCCGCGACCACCGTCCCGGTGGTGTCCTCGGCGGCCACCCGCAGCCAGGACCGGCGTGGCAGAAGGTACCCCAGCACCCCGATCCACAAGCCCAGCATCAACGCGCCGACCCAGGCCGACGCCTTGGCCACCACCACGCTGCGCGCCACCGCCAGCGGATGCAGCCGGCCGGCCCCGGGGCCGATCTCGCAGCCGCTGATCTTGGCCCGCACGTAGCGCGCCCACAGCGCCTCGGCGGCGGCCACCGCGAGCAGCGAGATCCCGGTCCACGCGGTGATGCGCGGGAACCACCGGTCCATGGCGCTGAACAGCAGGTATCCCAGCACCGCAGCGACGACCACCGCGGCCGTGAGGTCACGTCGGCGGGTCGGGCCCATCAGCTTCCCCGCGTCGTGAGCGTCAGGTCGGTCAGCCGCACGCTGTGCCGGTCGGCGGGTTCCAGCTCGGCGAGCAATCCGGCGATCGGCCGCGGCCCCTCGACAACCGTCAGACAGGCGTCGGGATCGACGGCCAGCCAAGGGATCAACACAAAAGCCCGCAGATGGGCCAGCGGGTGGGGCAGCGTCAGGGTGTTCTCGCGAGAGATCACCTCGGCTTCCCCGTGGCAGACGATGAGGTCGACGTCGAGGCTGCGCGGACCCCAGCGTTCGCCGCGGACCCGGCCGGCCGCCCGCTCGAACTCCTGCCCGCGCCGCAGCCAGGCGTGCGCGTCGCACGCGGCGTCGTCGGCGATGAGCACTGCGTTGAGGAAGGGCGCCTGGTCCAGCCTGCCCCAGGGATCGGTCTCGTATACCGGGGACACCGCGCGCACCGCCTCACCCAGCCCGTCGACGACCGATTGCAGCCGCGCCAGCCGGTCCCCCAGGTTGGAGCCGATGGACAGCACGACGCGCGTCATCGCGCTCCGCCGGCCGGCACCATCGAACCACGGCCGCCGCGCCGTGACCGCCGGACCACGACCGCCACATCGGCGAACCGCTGCGGGATCGGAGCCGACGGTTTGTGCACCACCACCTCGACGGCGTGCACGCGCCGGTCCCCCATCACCTGGTCGGCGATCTCCCCCCCGACCGTTTCGATCAGGTTGCGGGGCGCTCCGCCCACCACGCCGGCCGCCAGACCGGCCAGCGCGGCGTAGTCGTAGGTGTCGGCCAGGTCGTCGCTGGCGGCCGCGGCCGCGAGATCGATCCACACGGTGATGTCGACGACGAACTCCTGCCCGTTGGCGCGCTCGTGTTCGAAGACCCCGTGCCGGCCGTGAAGCGCCAAGCCGCGCAATTCGATTCGATCAGCCATCTCGATCAGCCATGGCGTCCAGTCGTCTCGGGTTGCGTCCAGGCCCCGACGACCTTGAGGGCGTCGACCGAGGCCCGCACGTCATGCACCCGTACCCCCCAGGCACCGTACAGGGCGGCCAGCGCGGAGATCACCGCAGTCGCTGTCTCGCGGCCGTCGGGCGGCCGCGGCGACCCGTCGGGGCCGGCCAGCAGCGTACCGAGGAACCGTTTGCGCGAGGCGCCCAACAGAACCGGGATACCGGTGGAGACCAGATGAGGCAGGGCGTGCAGCAGCGCCCAGTTGTGTCGCCCCGTCTTGGCGAACCCGAGGCCCGGGTCGATCACGAGCTTGGCCGGATCGACGCCCGCGGAGACCGCGTCGTCGACGCTCGAGAGCAACTCCGCGCGCACGTCGGCCACCACGTCGCGATAACTCGGGGCGCGGTGCGGGTGCTCAGGCGACACAGGTCGCCAGTGCATCAGCACCCAGGGCACGCCGGCATCGGCCAGCAGCGGCGCCATCGCCGGATCGGCCCGTCCGCCGGACACGTCGTTGACGATGCGCGCGCCGCTGTGCAGCGCCGCCCGCGCAACGTCGGCGTGCATCGTGTCGATACTCACCGTGACACCTTGCGCAGCAAGCTCTTTGACGACCCGGATGACGCGCGATACCTCGACCCTGGAATTGATCCGCGTGGCGCCGGGACGGGTGGACTCGCCGCCCACGTCGACGATCTCCGCGCCGTCGGCGGCCAGTGCCAGTCCGTGGGCCACCGCGGCGTCGGCATCAAGGTAGCGCCCGCCATCCGAGAACGAATCGTCGGTGACGTTCACAACCCCCATGACCTGCACAGGCGGGGGTTCACTTACGCAGGATGAGGTCGAGAGCTTCGGCTCGCGAGGCGGCATCGTGCTTGAACTGGCCGCGCACCGCCGACGTCGTGGTGACGGCGCCGGGTTTGCGGACGCCGCGCATCGCCATGCACAGATGCTCGGCTTCGACGACGACGATCACCCCGCGGGGGTCGAGCCGGTTCACCAGGGCATCGGCGATCTGGCTGGTGAGCCGCTCCTGAACCTGAGGCCGCTTGGCGTACAGGTCGACCAGGCGGGCGATCTTCGACAACCCGGTCACCCTGCCGTCCTTGCCGGGGATGTAGCCCACATGGGCCACACCGTGGAACGACACCAGATGATGCTCACACGTGGAGTACATCGGGATTTCCTTGACGATCACCAGTTCGTCGTGGTCTTCGTCGAACATGGTGTTCAGCACCGTGCCGGGGTCGAGGTAGAGCCCGGAGAACATCTCATGGTAGGCGCGGGCCACCCGCGCCGGGGTGTCCCGCAGACCATCCCGGTCCGGGTCCTCGCCGATCGCGTACAGCAACTCGCGAACCGCGGACTCGGCACGCTGCTGGTCGAACGACCGCACGCGTCCGGGCGCGGGAGGGGTGTCGGAGTCGAGATCCGGCAAGGCCATCGGGTGCTCCGTTCCTCAGCCTCGGGCCGGCGGACTGAACCGGCGCACGTCGTCATCCGGCCGGTCGGGTGCCCGTGCCGGATCGGGGGCGGTATGCGGGCCGGTTTGGCCGGCCGGTGGGTGCGGAGGGTACGGAGCCGGGGCCTGGCCCGGCTGCCCCGGGTAGTGGCCCACCGGCTGCGGCCAGTAAGGCTGCTGCTGCGGAGGCGGATACCAGTGGCCGGGCTGCGGTTCCTGCGGCGGCCAGCCGGGCGCATGCCAGCCGGCCGGGGCGCCGTAGTCGGGCTGGGTGGGGCCGTGTGGCCCCTCCTGCCGATTTCCGGCTTGGCCGCCGCGCGAACTGTGAGAGCCGTTCCCGCCGTGGGCGTTTTTGGCGACCTCGCCGCGCGCGGCCTCGGCGGCCTGGCTCGCCCGCGCGATCGCCGCTTTGAAGGCCGGCTCGGGGACCGGCGGGGGCCATGGATCGCCACGCTCGATCGCCAGCTCGCCGGGCGTCTTGATCGGCGGCTTGTCCGACGGGATGCGACCCCCGAAGTTGTCGAACATGGTCAGGCGGGGACGCTTCTCGACGCCGACGAAGATGCTCTCCAGTTCTGGCCGGTGCAGAGTTTCCTTGTCCAACAGCTCGCCGGCCAGGGCGTCGAGGGTGTCGCGGTACTCGGTGAGGATCTCCCAGGCCTCGGTGTGCGCAGCCTCGATCAGCTTGCGGACCTCGTCGTCGATGTCGCGAGCGACCTCGTGCGAGTAGTCGGCCTGGTTGCCCATGGTCCGACCCAGGAACGGGTCACCGTGCTCGGAGCCGTACTTGACGGCGCCCAGTTTGGCGCTCATGCCGAACTCGGTGACCATCGCCCGCGCGATCTTGGTGGCCTGCTCGATATCGGAGACCGCGCCGGTGGTCGGTTCGCGAAACACCAGCTCCTCGGCGGCGCGCCCACCCATCGCGAACACCAGCTGCGCGATCATCTCCGAGCGCGTCCGCAGGCCCTTGTCGTCCTCCGGCACCGCGACCGCGTGCCCACCCGTGCGGCCCCGGGCCAGGATCGTCACCTTGTAGATCGGCTCGATGTCGGGCATCGCCCACGCCGCCAGGGTGTGTCCGCCCTCGTGGTAGGCGGTGATCTTCTTCTCGTGCTCGCTGATGATCCGGCTCTTGCGCCGCGGCCCGCCGACGACCCGGTCCACCGCCTCCTCCAGAGCGGCTCCGGTGATGACGGTGCCGTTTTCCCGGGCGGTCAGCAGAGCGGCCTCATTGATCACATTGGCCAGATCGGCACCGGTCATGCCGACCGTGCGCTTGGCCAGCCCGTCCAAGTCGGCGTCGGGGGCAATGGGCTTGCCCTTGGCATGCACCCGCAGTACCGCGCGGCGGCCCGCCAGGTCGGGATTGGACACCGGGATCTGCCGATCGAAGCGGCCGGGCCGCAGCAGCGCCGGGTCCAGGATGTCGGGCCGGTTGGTGGCCGCGATCAGGATGACGCCGGCGCGCGGGTCGAACCCGTCCATCTCCACCAACAGCTGGTTCAGCGTCTGTTCGCGCTCGTCGTGACCGCCGCCGAGTCCGGCACCCCGCTGACGGCCCACCGCGTCGATCTCGTCGACGAAGATGATGCACGGATTGTTCTGCTTGGCCTGTTCGAACAGGTCACGCACGCGAGACGCGCCGACACCCACGAACATCTCGACGAAGTCGGACCCCGAGATGGTGAAGAACGGGACCTCGGCCTCACCGGCCACCGCGCGCGCCAGCAGGGTCTTACCCGTCCCGGGCGGGCCGTAGAGAAGCACACCCTTGGGGATCTTGGCGCCCAGCGCCTGGTAGCGACCCGGGTTCTGCAGGAAGTCCTTGATCTCGTAGAGCTCCTCGATCGCCTCGTCGACCCCCGCGACGTCGGCGAAGGTGGTCTTGGGCGTGTCCTTGGAGAGTTGCTTGGCGCGCGACTTGCCGAATCCGAAGCCCATCCGGGCGCCGCCCTGCATCCGCGAGAACATCACGAACAGGCCCACCAGCAACAACAGCGGCAGCACGTAGACCAGCAGCTCACCCAGAATGCTGCCCTGGTTGACGACGGTGCTGATCTTGGCGTCCTTGGCGCTGAGCGCGTTGAACAAGTCGACCGCGTATCCGGTGGGATACTTGGTGATGACCTTGTCGGACCCGTCCGTCTCGCCGTTTCCGTTTTTCAGGGTCAGCCGCACCTGCTGCTCACGGTCGTCGATCTGGGCGCTCTTGACATTGCCGCCGTTGATCTGCGCCATCGCGACCGAGGTGTCGACGGATTTGAAACCGCGGGTGTCGTCGCTGAAGTAGAAGAACGACCAACCGAGCAGCACCACGACAGCGACCACCGTGACGGTGCGGATCAGATTTTTTCGGTTCATCAATCATCGGCCCTACGGGCCAGGTCCTTCCGATGCACACTTAGCTTGAAAGTTCCAGGCTACCGCCCGCGGTAATCGCCAGCCCGGGGAGCCGGGCGCGGCCGGTCACCGCCAGCGTGCCGTCCTGCCCAGACAACGACCGGCAGTTCCCGGTTGGTTCGGCAATCGCCGTCGCGATTGGTGTTGCGTGCAGCTCAGCGCTCGTAATACCGCGCCTCGATCACATTGCCGTCCGGATCGGCGAAATAGTATCCCTGCGGCGCCCACCCGCGGGCCCCATACGAGTGGTTCAGCCGCGCGCCGGTGTCAACGCCTTCGGCTTTCAGGCGCCGATCCAGTGCCTCGTACTCGGATTCCGACAGCGCAAGGCAGACGTGGTTGACCCGGTGCCCGGCACTCCCCGGGACCCGCGTCATGGTCTCGGTGCCCGCGATGCTGTCCACCGGCACGAGGTCGAGGATGGAGTCCTCCGAGACGCGCACGCTCGGGAACGGCGCCTCGCCGGCCTCGAACTCGTCGAACCGCACCGGCTCGAGCCCGACCACCCGCGAGTAGAAGTCCATCGCGACGCGAGGGTTGCCCGTCCACAGCACGACGTGATCCAGCCGCATGGTCAAACTCACCCGCCCTCGCAGTGACCAAACTCGCGTCAAACGCTATGTCAACGCGTGCCGCGCCCGAACGCCGACCGCGGCACGCAGTTCCACTTCGCAGCCACCGGCAAGTGTGCCGCGCATCGGCGCTGCGGGGCCGGGACTCTCGTCACGTCGACTCCGGCGGTGCTGGCCGCCAGGGGCGTCGCTGGCCGCCAAGGGCATCGACTCGATCGCGTACAGCAACCCGAACCGATTTCCGAACCCCGTGCGCACCGGCTTTCGGTCTCTCGCGGACGCCGCGGGGCGGGGGCCGGGGTCACCGCGAAGCGCCCGGAGCGCACGCCGGCGACATCGAGTTCCGGCAACGATCACGCATGGTGAAGGAACTGCCCGGCGCCGCATGCGCGGTCCGGGCGCTTCCTGGGGATCTCCTGTGTAGCCGCCGGGTTTGCTTGCCGTGCACTCATAACGCCGTGTTACTGTCAAGCAATTGGTTCACGCCAATTTTAAAGACCGCGCCGGCAGCCGGTCGGCGCACCACGGCGGTGGGACCCGCCACAACCGCATGTCGCTCGTTGACGGCCAATGGTTCCTGCGAAACAACTCAGGGTTCGGCGGTCAAACGAGCTGTCGGACGTGGCGTCGAGGAGACCACCGTGGCGGTGCGGCATTTTCCCATATATTCCCACTCGAGGCTCGGCGATGACCGGGCCGTTGCAGGTGCATCCCGTCTCGGCGGATCCGGTCCGGGGTGCGGCACGCCATGGGAACGTCCGAACCGAACGCCGTCACCACGCTGTTCGCCACGCTCGCTTCTCGCTGAACCGGATCTGAACCCGGGTTAGTTACCGGCCCGTCAGGACGGGGCGGTGCACGCTACAAGGTGCCCCAGTCATGCACGACACCAGGCGGATTCATCGCCCAACAGCGCGGGTACGCCTGAGATGAGATAGCCGAAAAAATCGATACCACACTAGCTTTTCGCTTCGACGTAATCGCTCGTGCACGAGTTCGGGTGAATTCGATTTCCAGCAAGTAGCGCTCAGCCGGTTGTTCACGACAAACCATGAAAGGCGGGCAGGCAAATGGTGCGGTCACGCATCACTAATTGGAACCCAGACGACGAGGAGGCATGGGCCGCCGGAAATAGGGTTATCGCGCGCCGGAATCTGTTCTGGCTGATCGTGAATGTCCATGTCACCTTTTCGGTCTGGTACCTGTGGTCGGTGATGGTGCTGTTCATGCCGGTTTCCGTCTACGGGTTCTCGACCGGGGACAAGTTGCTGATAGCCGCGGTGTCCTCTTTGGTCGGCGCCGTTGTCCGAATCCCATATGTGTTGGCCGCCAACTGGTTTGGCGGGCGGAACTGGACGACGTTCTCATCGCTGGTGCTGCTGATCCCCACCGGCGGGGCGCTCATATTGCTGGCGCACCCGGGCCTGCCGCTGTGGCCGTATCTGGTGTGTGCGGCGCTGACCGGATTGGGCGGCGGAAACTATTCGGCGTCGCTGGCCAAGGCCGACGGCCTTTTCCCTCAGCGCCTCAAAGGTTATGCGCTGGGACTGACCGGCGGGCTGGCCAATCTGGGGTCGGCAACCATCCAGGCGGTGGGGCTCGTCGTGCTGGCGACGGCAGGTCATCAAGCTCCCTATTGGGTGTGCGCCATCTACCTCGTGCTGCTGGCCGTCGGCGGTGTCGGTGCGGCATTGCGCATGGACAACGTCGTCGCCCACCGCGCCGGCCTCTCGTTGAACAGCTTCCGAGCGATCATCTCGGTGTCCGACACGTGGTCACTGACCTTCCTCTACCTGTGCGCCTCGGGTTCGTTTCTCGGGTTTGCGTTCGCGTTCGGACAGGTGCTCCAGCACAATTTCGCCGCGGCGGGCCAGAGTCACGCGCAGGCGTCGCTGCATGCCGCCGAGATTGCTTTCATCGGACCTTTGTTGGGATCGCTTGCCCGGATCTACGGCGGCAGGCTCAGCGACCGCATCGGTGGCGGGCGGGTTGTCATGTATGTCTTGATCGGCGCCATCGCGGCGAGTGCGGTGTTGGTCGGCATCAGCACCCACGACGACATGGTTCACGGCCGCGGTGCGCCCGCGACGGGACCGACGATGGTCGTTTACGTGATCAGCTTCATCATGCTGTTCATCTTTTGCGGCGCGGGTAAGGGGCCGATATACCAGCTCATCCCGGCGGTGTTCGAAGCCCGCAGCCGCACAGTGGATCTCGATGGGGAAGATCGGCATGACTGGGCCCGTGTCAGGTCATCGGCCCTGATCGGATTCGCGGGCGCGTTCGGCGCGCTCGGCGGTGTGGGGATCAACATGGCTCTCCGGCAGTCCTATGAGAGCGCCGGCACCGTCACCCCGGCCATGTGGATCTTCTTGGCGTGCTACGTCGTCGCGGCGATCCTGGCCTGGGCTCGCTATGTGCGGCCGGGGCCGGTCCGCCAGGCGAATGACAAAGCCGCGGACCCCGCCCAAGCTGACCGTGAAGCAGCCGATTCGCACGGCCCGGCAGGAGCGTTGGCAGTGAGCCCACCGTCAACCGAAGATTTGTAGAAACGCAATGAGAAAGGATCGACGCACACAATGAGTGAACAGTCCAATGCAACCTCAACGGCGCCATATCTTGATGAGGTGATCGCCATCGCGATCGAAGCGGGACACCGGATCATGGAGCACCGCAAAAATTTCCACATGAAAGAAAAAGGCGACCACGGTGATGACACATCACCGGTCACCGACGCCGACCTGGCGGCGAACAAGTACATCACCGAACAGCTGCCCCTGTTGGACCCCCAGATCCCGATCATCTCCGAGGAGACCAAGCAGGCCGCTTACGAGACGAGAGAGCACTGGCGTCGGTTCTGGGTGGTCGATCCGCTGGACGGCACCAAGGAGTTCATCAAAGGCAGCGACGAATTTACGGTCAACATTGCACTTGTCGACGAACAGGGGCCCGTACTGGGGGTAATTTACATCCCTGCAAAAGATTTGCTGTACTACGCGGAAAGAGATCGTGGTAGCTGGAAACGCGAGGGCGACAAGCCGGCGGTACAGATATTTTCGACCGTTCCAGATCTGAGCAAAGGCCTCACGATCGTGGAAAGCGCATCCCACCCCTCCCAGGAGCTCGAAAACTACCTCAAGGATCTGCCCGTTCGGCAGCGGATCTCGGCGGGCAGCTCACTGAAGTTCTGTGCGGTGGCAGAGGGGCGTGCCGACATCTACCCGCGCATGGGCCCGACGATGGAATGGGATGTCGCGGCCGGAGATTGCATCTACCGCAACTCAGGTCGCACGGGCCAACGCCATACGTCATTCACCTACAACAAACCCTCGTTGAAGAACGACAGCTTCGTGATCGGGTTCATGTGAGAGTGCACCCGGGAAACACCTGTCGCGCAGCATAAGAAAGGATCTTTTCAGTGGGCAACAACATCACGTGGCACGAATACAGCGTCAGTCGCGCTGAGCGCGAGAAAATCAACGGTAACCGCGGGTGTGTCATCTGGTTCACCGGGCTGAGCGCCAGCGGCAAGAGCACGGTGGCGAATCTGGTGGATCGTAAGCTTTTCGAGCGGAGCTTCCACAGTTATCTGCTCGACGGCGACAACGTCCGCTACGACCTCAACGCTGGTCGGGATATTCTCGAAAAGCGCCATGGAGAGAAATTCGCGCAACGGTTCGGACTGGGCTTCTCGGCCGACGACCGTGAGGAGAACATCCGCCGGATCGGCGCGGTGGCGAAACTGTTCTGCGAAGCCGGGATCGTCACGTTGACGGCCTTCATCAGCCCGTACCGTCGCGACCGCGACAGGGTTCGTGCGACGCTGGACGAAAACGACTTCGTCGAGATCTTCGTCGACACGCCCATCGAGATCTGTGAGCAGCGCGATC
>NZ_JBMIOP010000255.1:0-6011 GCF_049197365.1 Mycobacterium sp. THU-M104 | reverse complement strand
AACGTGTCCCACTTGCCGCGGCTGGCCGTGACGAAAACCTCGGCGCCCCAATGCCTGGCCAGCTGCACCGCGGCCATACCGACCCCACCCGTCGCGGTATGCACCAGCACCCGCTCGCCGGCGCGCAGCCCGGCCAGATCCGCCAACCCGTACCACGCCGTCAGGAACACCACCGGCACACCGGCCGCCCGGGACAGCGCCCACCCCTGCGGCACCCGGACGACTAACCGCTGATCCACCACCGCCTCGGAGCCCGTCAGCCCCACGATGCCCAGCACCGGATCACCCACGGCCAGTCCCGTCGCATCCGGGGCAACCTCGACGACGACACCGGCCCCCTCGGCGCCCAGCTGTGCCGCTCCGGGATACATACCCAATGCCACCAGCACATCCCGGAAATTCACCCCGGCCGCGGCCAGCGCCACGCGCACCTGCCCGGCCGACAACTCGGCGGGTGGGCATTGTTGCACCGTCACGTCGTCCAGCGTCCCCCCGCTACCGGCGGCCAACCGCCAGCCATCGGTGGGCAACCGCAGGAACCGGGAGGTGGCCGGCCTCAGCCGGGCGCCGTGAACGACGCCGTCGCGCACCACCAACTGCGGCTCACCACAAGCGAGAACGGCGTCCAGGTCGACGGATCCGTCCGAATCGACCAGCACGAACCGGCCCGGATGCTCGGCCTGCGCCGACCGGACCAGGCCCCACACCGCCGCGCCGGCCAGATCCTCGACCCCCTCGTCGGCCAGGGCCACCGCCCCGCGGGTGGACACCACCAACGGCCCCGACCCGTCGCGAGTCAGCCGGGACTGCAACATCGTCAGCGCCTCGATGGTGGCCGCATGCACCGATTTGACCGCTCCCCCATCCGCGGCCGTCCACTCCCAGACCGAGTGCTCGCCACCGACCGCGTCGTCGGCCGGGGACACCGGGGACCACACCACCTCGAGCAGCCCGTCACGGTTGAAGCGGCCGCCGGCCGCGGCCAACTGGTCGGCGGAGACGGGGCGAAGCGCCAACGCCCGCACCGACAACACCGGCAGGCCCGACGCGTCGGCCAGCTCGACCGACACCGTGCCGGTACCCGCCGGCGCCAGCCGCACCCGGACCCGTGACGCGCCGACCGCGTGCAGGCAGACCCCTTGCCAGGAGAACGGCAGCACGGCCGCCGCCTGCTCGTCGGCGACCCCCAGCGCATGCAACGCCGCGTCGAGCACCACGGGGTGAATCCCGAAGCCGCCCAACACCACATTGGCGGCCTGCGGAGCCTCGACCTCGGCGAACAGTTCGCTCCCGCGCCGCCACACCGCCCGCAGACCGTGAAAGGCCGGACCATACCCGTAGCCGCGCTCGGCCAGCCGATCATAGGCCCCGGCGGCGTCCACCGCCGTCGCGCCGACGGGCGGCCACACCGCCAGATCCGCGCCGGGTGCGACCGCGGCCGCACCCAGGGTGCCTTCGGCGTGCCGGGTCCATTCCGAATCCTGTTCGGGCACCGATGAATACACGGCGAACGTACGCGCACCGGCTTCGCCGGCGGCGTCGACCACCACCTGTACCTGCACACCGCCGGAGGCGGGCAGCAGCAACGGGGCCGACAACGTCAGCTCCTCGAGCACCGGGCAGCCGGCCTCGTCACCGGCCCGCAGCACCAACTCCACGAACCCTGCTCCGGGAAACAGCACCACCCCGCCGACGGCGTGGTCGGCCAGCCACGGCTGGGTGCCCACCGACAGGCGGCCCGTCAATACCACCCCACCCGAATCCGGCCGCCGCACCACCGCACCCAACAGCGGGTGCCCGGTGCCGGCCAGTCCCAGACCGCCCGCGTCCCGCGACCCCACCGACGAGGCCGGCAGCCAGAACCGGCGCCGCTGGAACGCATACGTCGGCAGCGGCACCGTACGCGCGTCCAGGCCGGCGAACGCCGCGCGCCAGTCCACACCGGCGCCGGCGGTGAACAGCCGGCCCGCCGCGGTGAGCAGCGCGTCGATCTCGGGTCCCTCCTTGGGCATCGTCACGACCGGCATGGCCCGGTCGTCGCGCAGGCTCTGCTGCACCGAGGCCGTCAACGCCGCACCGGGGCCCACTTCGAGGAAGGCCCCGGCACCCAGCGACTCGGCCAGGTGCACTCCGTCGAGGAAGCGCACCGGCCGGCGCACGTGCTCCACCCAGTAGTCCGCCGAGCCGTAACCGGCATCGGCCAACTCGCCGGTCAGGTTGGACACCAACGCCATTCGGGGCGCACCGGCCGTCACGCCGTCCAATGCCGCGGAGAACGCCTCGAGCATCGGCTCCATCAGCGCCGAATGGAACGCATGCGAGACGGCCAGCCGATGCACCCGCCTGCCGCGCGCGGCCAACTGGTCGGCAATGGCCTCGACCGCGGCCTGCTCGCCTGAAAGCACCAGCGACGTGGGCCCGTTGACCGCCGCGACGCTCACCCCCTCGGAGAGCAACGGCGCCACCTCGTCCTCGCCGGCGGCGACGGCCACCATCACCCCGCGCGCGGGCAGGTCCGCCATCAGCCGGCCGCGCGCGGCCACCAGCCGGGCGGCGTCGGCCAGGGACAACACCCCTGCGACGTGGGCCGCGGCGATCTCCCCGACCGAATGGCCCATCACGATGTCGGGAACCACCCCCCAGGATCGCCACAAGGCCGCCAGCGCGACCTCGACGGCGAACAGGGCGGGCTGGGTGAATTCGGTGTCCTGCAACAGTTCCGGGTCGTCGCCCCAGATCACCTGGCGCAGCGGGCGGCGCAGATGGGCGTCCAGTGCCGCCACGGCCTCGTCGAAGGCGCGGGCGAACTCGCCGAACCGCCCATATAGCTGGGCGCCCATCCCGAGCCGCTGCGAGCCCTGGCCGGGAAACGCGAACACCGTCTTGCCGCTCGGCCGTGCGCGCCCCACGACGGCCGCACCGGACTCACCCGAGGCCAATGCCGCCAGCCCGCGCACCAACTCGCCCCGGTCGGCGCCCACCAGGACGGCGCGGTGTTCGAGGACCGAGCGCGTGGTCGCCGACGACCAGGCCACGTCCACCACGCGCAAGTCCTCGTGCGCGCTCAGGTGCTCCAGTAGCCGCCCGGCCTGGGCGGCCAACGCCGCATCCGAGTGCCCGGACACCAGCACGGGCACCACGGGCCGGGAATCATCGACTTCGGCGGCAACGCTTTCGACGTCTTCCGGGCGCTCCGGTTCCGAGGGCGGCTCTTCCACGATCACGTGCGCATTGGTCCCGCTGATCCCGAACGACGACACCCCGGCCCGTCTCGGGCCCTCCGGCCACGGCTGCGGCCCGGTCAGCAGCGACACCGCGCCCGTCGTCCAGTCCACATGCGGCGTCGGCACATCCACGTGCAGGGTCTGCGGGATGACGCCGTGGCGAATCGCCTGCACCATCTTGATCACCCCGGCAACCCCGGCGCCGGCCGAGGTGTGGCCGATATTGGATTTGATCGACCCCAACCACAGCGGGCGATCCGCCGGGCGGTCCTGCCCGTACGTCGCCAGGAGCGCCTGGATCTCGATCGGATCGCCCAGCACGGTTCCGGTTCCGTGGCCCTCCACCACGGCCACATCGGCGGCGCTCAGCCCCGCGCCGGCCAGCGCCGCCCGGATCACCCGTTGCTGCGACGGCCCGTTGGGGGCGGTCAAACCGTTGGAGGCGCCGTCCTGGTTCACCGCCGAACCCCGCAGCAGCGCCAGGACCGGGTGACCCAGCCGCAGGGCGTCGGCCAACCGCTCCAGCACCAGCACGCCCGCACCCTCCGACCACGAAGTCCCGTCCGCGGCACCGGCATACACCTTGCACCGGCCGTCGGCGGCCATCGCCCGCTGCCGGCTGAACTCGACGAACGCCGCGGGGGTCGCCATCACCGTCACGCCGCCGGCCAGCGCCAGATCGCACTCGCCCGACCGCAGCGACTGCGCCGCCAGATGCATCGCCACCAACGCGGAGGAACACGCCGTATCCACCGACACGGCAGGGCCTTCCAGGCCCAGCACGTAAGACACCCGGCCCGAGGCCACGCTCAGGGTCGATCCGGTGAGGCCGTAACCCTCCAGCTCCCCCTTGACCTCGCCGCCGTATCCGGCATGGATAACCCCGGCGAACACGCCGGTCGCCGAACCGCGCAACCCGAGCGGGTCGATCCCGGCCCGCTCCAGGGCTTCCCACGAGATCTCCAGCAGCATGCGTTGCTGCGGATCCATCGCCAGCGCCTCGCTGGGTCCGATGCCGAAGAACCCGGCGTCGAAGTCGGCGGCGTCGTACAGGAAGCTGCCCCGGCGCGTGTACATCTTCCCGCGGGCGTCGGGATCGGGATCGAACAGGGCGTCCACGTCCCAGCCGCGGTCGGTCGGGAAGTCGCCGACCGCGTCGCGGCCCTCGATGACCAACTCCCACAGGCGTTCCGGGGAGTCGATCCCGCCTGGGTACCGGCAACCCATCCCCACCACCGCCACCGGCCCGGAGAGCCTGCCCTCCAGCTCGGACAGTTGACGCCGGGTTCGCCTCAGGTCCGCGGTGAGCCGCTTCAGGTAGTCGAGCTGCTTATCGGTGCCCGGCATCGTCACTCCTCAAGGTCTGGGGCATCAGTGGCCGAGTTCCTCGTCGAGGATGGCGAAGAGTTCGCTTTCGCTGGCGGCCCGGATGTCGTCGTCGACGTCGTCGCCGGGGCGATCGGCGGTGGTCAGTGCGGCGAGAAGGTGGCGCAGCCGGGTGGACATCTGCGCCTTGTCGTCGGGCCCGGCGTCCGGGCGGTCGACCAGGGTTTGCAGTTCGCGGGCCACGGCGTGGAAACGGGTCATCAGGTTGGGTTCCGCGGTAGCGGTGGCGGCGCCGAGCTGGGTGTCGAGGTACTCCGCCAGGGCGGTCGGGGTCGGGTAGTCGAAGATCAGGGTGGGCGAAAGCGAAAGTCCGGTGGCGGTTTTGAGCCGGTTGCGCAACTCGACGGCCGTCAGCGAGTCGAAGCCGAGCTCCTGGAAGGTGCGGCCGCCGTCGAGGTCTACTGCCTGCGCCAAGCCCAGCACGGTGGCGGCGTTGCTACACACCAGGCTCACCAGGTCGCGCCGCCGCGTCTCGGGGCTCAGACCGTGCAGTCGCGCGCCGAGTCCGGCCACCGACGCGGTGGCCCCGGTGTCGGCGACGACGCGGCGGGTGGGGCGGGCAGCCAGACCCTGCAGCAGCGGCGGCAGAGCCGCGGTGTGGCCGGACAGCGCGGCCCGATCCAGGCGCGAGGCCACCACCACGGGGCTGTCCGCGAGCAGTGCGGCGTCGAACGACGCCAGCGCCTGTTCCGTGGACAGCGGCGCCAGCCCGACCCGGCTCATCCGGGCCTTGTCGCGGGCCCCGAGGTGCGCCGTCATCGTCGAGGCCTGCTCCCAGAGTCCCCAGGCCAGCGACAGCCCCGGCAGGCCGCGGGCGCGCCGGTAGGTGGCCAGCGCGTCCAGGAAGCTGTTGGCCGCGGCGTAGTTGCCCTGCCCCGGCGTGCCGACGATGCCGGCCATCGAGGAGAACATCACGAACGCCGCGAGGTCGAGATCCCGGGTCAGCGAATGCAGATGCCAGGCGGCATCGGCCTTGGCCCGCAGCACCGCATCGACCCGGTCCGGGGTCAACGAGGAGATCAGCCCGTCGTCGAGCACCCCGGCGGCGTGGACCACCCCGCTGAGCGGACGGTCTCCGGGGATCCCTGCGAGCATCGCCGCCAGCGCGTCGCGGTCGGCCACGTCGCAGGCGACGACCGAGACCTCGGCCCCGGCCTCGCGCAGCCCGTCCAGCAGTTCCGCGGCCCCGGCCGCGGCGGCGCCCGCGCGGCTGGCCAGCAGGAGGTGCCGCACCCCGTGGCGGTCCACCAGGTGCCGGGCCAGCGCAGACCCGGCCATGCCGGTTCCGCCGGTGATCAACACCGTGCCCGCGGCCAGCCCGACACCGGGCGCGCCGGGCAGCGTGAGCACCACTTTGCCGATATGGCGCGCCTGGCTGACGAACCGGTAGGCGTCCGCGGC
>NZ_JBMIOP010000252.1:0-1220 GCF_049197365.1 Mycobacterium sp. THU-M104 | reverse complement strand
CAGTAGGCGGTGATCGCCGCGTTGACGCCGGCCGCGGCCTGAGCAGGCGTCAGGCCACTCCGGTTCTGTGTCGCGGCGGCGGCATCCGCGGGACTCGCCCCTGCTTGCAGCCCCGCGCACACCCCTCGGGCGGTGGTGGTCGCTTCCTTGGGGTCGTTGACGGTGACCCCGGGGATCTGTGAGGCAAGATTCAGAAACACCTGATCGGGGCCCGACGCCTGTCGCTTCGGTGGCGGTGGTTTCGGCGCAGCCGCGACGGTCGGATGGGCTGAGGATGGCGCTCGCGGCGTTGACGGGGATCTGGGCGCCGGTGTCATGGGGGCCGCGACGGCCCGAGCGGACGTCGGCATCGGGGACGCCGGTGGCTCCACGTGCTGCGCCTTCCGGGGTGGCGGCGGTGCCGGGGAGACCGTGGCCTGACCGTGTTCCGGGGTGCCGCTGTCCCTGCCGACCGCGTAGCCGGCGACACCGAACACGTCGAGTGCGAGCACAGCCGCCGCAGCCGCGAAAATCCGCCGCCGCCCGCGTCGGTGCTTCGTGTCGACGCCGTTAGGGGGCGCGGACTCACTTCCGTGGGGCCGGACCGCCAGGGGGATCTGCATGGTCGGAGCAGACTCCGTCGGTGCCCGGGAAAATAACGCGTCGGCGAACGCGCCGGCGAAATCGGCGCACCGGGCGAACCGATCGGCCGGATCCTTCGCAAGTGCCACAGCGAGCACCGGGTCCAAGACCGCGAGCCTGGCCCGGGTCTTTGCCAGCGCGGGCGGTGGCGCGGTGAGGTGGTGGCTGATCACCGCAACCGCATTGGTGAACGGGAACAGCGTGGTTCCGGTCAGCAGGTGATAAGCGGTGGCCGCCAGCGCGTACTGGTCGGCGCGCCCGTCGGTCGGTTCGCCCGCCAGCTGTTCGGGTGCGGCGTAGGGAAACGTGCCGACAGTCATGTTGGTGGCGGTCAACCCGCCGGAGTCGGCGATGTGGCGGGCTATGCCGAAGTCGCTCAGCAGAATTCTCTGTTCACCGTCGCCGGACTTGGTGAGCAGGATGTTTGCGGGGTTCACGTCCCGGTGCAGAACCTCGTGGTGTTCGTGCGCGTAGTCCAGCGCGCCGGCGATCGCCGCGATGATCGTGGCGACCTGATCGGCCGGCATGCCGACCGGGTAGCGGTCGCGCAGGAGGCTGGCGGCATCGGTGCCGTCGACGAAGTCCATCGCGATCCACAG
>NZ_JBMIOP010000246.1:0-7208 GCF_049197365.1 Mycobacterium sp. THU-M104 | reverse complement strand
GTCGCACACCACGATGCAGACGTCCTGGGTGCCCCTGTTTTTGATCTCCGAGAGGACCCGCAGCCAAAACTTCGACCCCTCCCCGTCGCCGTGCTCGTCGGCCCACAGCCCCAGCACGTCGCGGGTGTCGTCCACAGTGACACCCAGCGCGACGTAGATCGGCCTGTTCGCGACGTTGCCCCCTCGGATCTTGACATTGATGGCGTCGATGAACACCACCGGATACACCGCATCCAGCGGCCGGTTGCACCACTCGCTCACCCCCTCGATCACCCGGTCGGTGATCGTGGAGATCATCTGCTTGGACACCTGCGCGCCGTACACCTCGGCCAGGTGCGCGCAGATCTCGCCATGGGTCAATCCCCTGGCCGACAACGAGATCACCCCTCCATCGATCCCGGACAGCCGGCGTTGGCGCTTGCGCACGATCTGCGGCTCGAACGTGCCGTCGCGGTCCCGCGGGATCGCGACCTCCACCGGCCCGATGTCGGTGAGCACGCTCTTGGTCCGCGCTCCGGTGCGGGAGTTGCCGCCGTCGCGGCCGGCCGGATCGTGCTTGGCCTAGCCCAGGTGCGCGTCCATCTCGCCCTCGGCCGCAGACTCGATGATCCGCTTGGTCAACTGAGCCAGCAGACCGTCCTCGCCGGTCAGCCCCATCCCTTCCGAGCGGGCCCGATCCACCAGCTGCCCGATCAGCTGCTCGTCGAGGTCGTCCAGCCGGACCATGCCCTGCATGTCGGGTCGCTCAACGATCTTCTCATCCATAATCACATCAGTCACAGTGCTCCCCTTCTTCCTCAGGAGTTACACCGTTCAAATTACAGACCCGAGCAACGCCGAAATCGCCGCCGACACCTCATCCGCACTCGCCGCCGCAATCCCCGTCACCGACCCACCCGCAGCACCCCCAGCCGCCTCAATACCCGACCCAATCGCAGCCACATCAGCCGCCGCACCCGACACCACCTCAGGCACCGACACCACCAACGACATGACAAACCCCCTCCACCCCGGACACCCAAACCGAGCGGAAGATCAGCAAGGCGAAACGACATCCGGGGTGAATTCCGCGACCTTGTTTACAGCCGGGTGACGCGCGTCATAATGTTCAGCGAGAACGAGAACACGTTCTACATTGCCGTCCGGCCCCGGTCGGCCCCTCTCGCCGAACACTCGGGTCAGGGCTTTGCTAGTGGAGGTTGTTCATGAAAACAAAAGGCGCGCTGATCTGGGAGTTCAACCAGCCGTGGTCGATCGAGGAAATCGAGATCGGTGACCCGGTCAAGGACGAGGTCAAGATCCAGATGGAAGCGTCGGGCATGTGCCACTCCGACCACCACCTGGTGACGGGCGGCATCCCGATGGCGGGCTTCCCGGTGCTCGGCGGGCACGAGGGTGCCGGCATCGTCACCGAGGTGGGCCCGGGCGTCGAGGACATCGCCCCCGGCGACCACGTGGTGCTGTCGTTCATCCCGTCCTGCGGCAAGTGCCCCACGTGCCAGGCGGGCCTACGCAACCTGTGTGATCTGGGCGCCGGACTGCTCGGCGGTGCGGCCGTGTCCGACGGCACCTTCCGGATCCAGGCCCGGGGCCAGAACGTCTACCCCATGACGCTGCTGGGCACGTTCTCGCCGTACATGGTCGTGCACAAGAGCTCGGTGGTGAAGATAGACCCGTCGGTGCCCTTCGAGGTGGCCGCCCTGGTCGGCTGCGGCGTCACCACCGGCTACGGGTCGTCGGTCCGCACCGCCGACATCCGGCCGGGACAGGACGTCGCCATCGTCGGCGTCGGCGGGGTCGGCATGGCCGCGCTGCAGGGGGCCGTCAACGCCGGTGCGCGCTACATCTTCGCGATCGACCCGGTGGAATGGAAACGCGACCAGGCGCTGAAGTTCGGCGCCACCCACGTCTACCCCGATGTTGATGCCGCGATGATGGGCATGGCCGAGGTCACCTACGGCCTGATGGCCCACAAGGTGGTGGTCACCGTCGGCGAGCTGCACGGCGCCGACGTCGACAACTACCTGAACATCACCGCCAAGGGTGGCACCTGCGTGCTGACCGCGATCGGCAGCCTGCTGGACACCAACGTCACCCTGAACCTGGCGATGCTGACCCTGATGCAAAAGAACCTGCAGGGCACCATCTTCGGCGGCGGCAACCCGCACTACGACATCCCGCAGCTGTTGTCGATGTACAAGGCCGGCAAGCTCAACCTCGACGACATGATCACCCGCCGGTACAAACTGGAGCAGATCAACGACGGCTACCAGGACATGCTGGACGGCAAGAACATTCGCGGGGTCATCCGGTACACCGACGCGGACCGGTAGCCGATGACCGACACCGCGGCATCCCAGGCGTCACCGGCCCTGGCCGCGTCGCAGGCGTCATGGCGGTGCGTCCAAGCCCACGACCGGGAGGGCTGGCTGGCCCTGATGGCCGATGACGTCCTCGTCGAGGACCCGATCGGCACGTCCGTCACCAACCCCGACGGCACCGGGGTGCGCGGCCGGGGGGCCGTCGGCGTTTTCTACGACGCCAACATCGCGGCCAACCGGCTGACGATCACCTGCGAGGAGACGTTCCCGTCGAGCTCACCCGACGAAGTCGCCCATATCCTGGTGCTGCACAGTGAATTCGAGGGTGGAGTCACCAGCGAGGTCCGCGGGGTGTTCACCTACAAGGTCAACGACGCGGGGCTGATCACCAACATGCGCGGCTACTGGAACCTCGACATGATGAAGTTCGGCACCCGGGAGTAGACGAACGGCCGTGCTCCGTCGGCCGGCCCGGCCCCACCTATGCCGGCCGCACCTATGCTGGGGCCCATGCCGTCCATCTTCACCAGGATCATCAACCGAGAGCTGCCCGGGCGTTTCGTCTACGAGGACGACGACGTCGTCGCGTTCCTGACGATCGAGCCGATGACACAGGGCCACACGCTGGTCGTGCCGCGCGCCGAGATCGACCAGTGGCAGGACGTCGACGGCGCGGTTTTCGCCCGCGTCATGTCGGTGAGCCAACTCATCGGCAAGGCCGTGTGCAAAGCCTTCCACACCGAGCGCGCCGGGGTGATCATCGCCGGGCTGGAAGTGCCCCATCTGCATGTTCACGTGTTCCCCACCCGCAGTTTGGGCGACTTCGGCTTTGCTCACGTCGACCGCAACCCGTCGCCGGAATCCCTGGACGAGGCGCAGGCCAGGATCACCGCGGCGCTGGCTCAGCTGGCGTGAACCGGCGCCTCCGGCACGGGTACGTCGTTCACCCGAGGCAGCGTGACACGAAAGCAGCATCCATCGCCGGGCGCGGTGGTCACGGTGACCCTGCCGCCATGCGCGTGCACCAACGAGTCCACGATGGAAAGCCCGAGACCGGTGCCGCCGCTGGCCCGGGCACGTGACGAGTCGGTGCGATAGAAGCGCTCGAACACCCGCGCCGCATCCTCCCGGCTCATGCCGGGCCCCTTGTCGGCCACCTCGATCACCGCGTCGTCGCCGTCGGTGCCGACCCGCACGATGACGTCGGCGCTTTCCGGGGTGTGCTGCAAGGCGTTGACCAGCAGGTTGCTCAGCACCTGGCGGATCCGGGCCTCATCACCGACCACTTCCGGGGTGCCGGGACCGTCGAGCACCTCGATCCGGATCGTGCGCTTGGGATCCACGGCTTGCGCGTCGTGCACCGCGTCGCTGGCCAGCGCCAGCAGGTCCACCTGATGGTGCTCGAGCGGGCGTTGGGCGTCGAGGCGGGCCAGCAACAGCAGATCCTCGACGAGCAACCCCATCCGGCTGGCTTCGCTTTCGATCCGCGCCAGCAGCATCGACACGTCGCGCGCGGCGCCCTGGCGATACAATTCCGCGAAGCCGCGAATGGTGGTCAGCGGGGTGCGCAGCTCGTGGCTGGCGTCGGTGATGAACCGGCGCATCCGCTCCTCGGAGCCGCGCGCTTTCTCGGCCGAGGACTCCGAGGACGCCAGCGCCTCCTGGATCTGGGTCAGCATCCCGTTGAGCGCCAACGAGAGCTGGCCCACCTCGGTGCGGGGGTCGCGCTGCGGGATCCGTCGGTCCAGTTGGCCACCGGCGATCGCGGCGGCGGTCTGCTCGACTTCGGACAGCGGCCGCAGGCTTCGCTGGGCCATCGCGAAACTGGCGATTCCGACGAGGACCAGCACGCCCACCCCGATCCCGACCTGCAACCAGGCCAGCGAACGGACCGTGTGCTGGACGTCGGAGAGGTCGATCGCGACGGTCGTCAGGCCGTGCGGGCCGCGCACCGACACCGCCCGCCATTCGATGTCGGAGCCGCTGACCGAGGGCAGGGTCGTCGGTTCGGGGCCTACGTCGTTGTCGGGCGGCAGCGCCGGTTCGGCGTTGCGGTCGTTGATGGCGGTGAACGGCGTGCCGTCGGTGCCGATGCCCCGCACGTAGAACTTGGACGGCGGCCGGCCGGGGTCCGGGCTCTCGTAGGGCGCCGGCGACTGGCGGCGCGGCGCCAGCGCCCAGCCGCGGGACGCCTCGAGCAGCGTCTGGTCGATCCGGCCGACGAGCACGTGACGCAGGATCGAGGTGACCGCCACCCCCGACATCAACAGGCCGCAGCCGACCAGGGCGAGGGTGGCGGCCACCAGGCTCACCCGCAGTGGTACTCCGCGTCGAAGCCGCTTGGCCGTCTCCGTATTCTTCGCCACCGGTCACCTCCCCATGCGGCCGAGCGGGTGCTCAGCGAGGCTCGCGCAGCACATAGCCCACACCGCGCAGGGTGTGCAGAAGCCGCTTCTCCCCGGTGTCGATCTTGCGGCGCAGGTAGGACACATAGGACTCGACCACGTTGACGTCACCACCGAAGTCGTAACGCCAGACGTGGTCGAGAATCTTGGGCTTGCTCAGCACGGTGCCGGCGTTGATGACAAAGTAGCGCAACAGCGTGAACTCCGTCGGCGACAGCGAGACCGGTTGCCCGGCCTTCCACACCTCGTGGGTCTCTTCGTCGAGTTCGATGTCGGCGAACGTCAGCCGGGCGTTGCGGGGTTGCGGGCCGCCCTTGCCCGCGCGTCGGAGGATGACCCGCAGCCGGGCGACGACCTCTTCCAGGCTGAACGGCTTGGTCACGTAGTCGTCGCCGCCGAGGGTCAGCCCGGCGATCTTGTCCTGCAACGAGTCGCGAGCCGTCAGGAACAGCGCGGGCGCGTCGATGCCGTCGGCGCGCAGTCGCCGCAGCACCCCGAAACCGTCCATCCCGGGCATCATCACGTCCAGGATCAACGCGTCCGGGCGGGCTTCGCGCGCCCGGTCCAGGGCCTGGGCCCCGTTGGTCGCGGTGTGCACCTCAAAACCTTGAAATTTCAGGCTGACGGAGAGCAGTTCGACGATGTTGGCCTCGTCGTCGACCACGAGGATGCGAGCCTCCGGTGTGGACTCGCCGTGGATAGCCGCTGTCATGAGAGCCTTCTGTCCTTCGTTCTGTCCTTCGTTGAACATCTCCTTCACAGTAAGTGTGCAATTACTGTGAGGGCGGTGGTAACCATCTGATAGTAGCCTGCCAGCCCATCACGGCGCCGCCGCCGACCCGAACGCCGTTCATCAAGGTCGCGTCGCGAATAGACTTCACGCATGAACCTCGTCAAAAGCGTCGTGTCCCTGGCGACCGCCCCCGCGCGGGCCGGGCTCGCGGTCGCTGAGGTGAGCTTGAACGTCTCCTCCATGGCCGTTGGCGTGGCCAGGCGCGCGGTGGGCGGTGGTGCGTCCGGCGCCAGGACGAACGGCATGGCGTCCATGCTGGGGATCGACGACACGATCGTGCGCGCCAACCGTCTCGCCAGGCTGATGGACGACGACGCTCCGCTGGGGCGTGCCGTTGCGCCCGACGGTCCGCTGGACCGGTTGCTGCGCCCGGGCGGGGTGGTCGACCTGCTGACTGCGCAGGGCGGCTTGCTGGACCGGCTGACCTCCGAGGGTGGCGGCCTGCAACGCGCGTTGCAGGCCGGCGGACTGGCTGACCAACTGTTCGCCGAGGAAGGCCTGATCGAACGCGTGATGTCCGAAGGCGGGCTGACCGACCGGCTGCTCGCCAACGGCGGACTGGTCGACAAGCTGACCGCGAAGAACGGGCCGCTCGAACAGCTCGCCGACGTCGCCGACACCCTGGCGCGGCTGACGCCCGGGATGGAGGCGCTCGAACCCGCGATCGATACGCTCCAGGACGCCGTCGTCGCGCTGACCATGGTGGTCAATCCGCTGAGCAACCTCGCCGAGCGCATCCCGCTGCCCGGCCGGCGGCTCCCGCGCCGCTCCGTGTCGCGGGCGGTGCGCTCGACACGCCGCATCGACACCGACGAGTGACCCATTAGGCTGGCACCGGTTTCACCGGCCTCCTTAGCTCAGTGGTAGAGCACTCGCCTTGTAAGCGAGCGGTCGTCAGTTCAATCCTGACAGGGGGCTCTCACCGCGGAATATCCGCTGTTAGACGCCGTTTTACGTCACAGGTCTCACGTGCTTAGTCCAGCGTGCCCACATTTCTCCCAACCGACAAAGTCGCCGACATCGACGCCAACGAAGACTCCCAAGTCGTCGCCGAATCCATGAAAGTGTGCGCCGCGCACGGCGTACAGGAAGCACTCGCTAACCCGATCGTCAGCTGAACATAGCTCCGTCGTGTTTCTTCGTCCCCGACCGAATAGTCAAGACCTGTGGACCGGCGGGTCACGCGACGAGCGCGCCCTTATTGAACCTGGTGCCCGCTCTTGATCAGACCTAGTTGGACTTTCAGTGCATCTCGGGGAGGGCGCCCATTGGCGTCATGAGGCCGAGGGCCATCCACGGGTACTGATCATTGCTCGAACGCGCCTATATAAACAGAGATCGTCAGACAGCGCTAAATTTGCATTCACTTTCGCTTCGAAAGAGTCGAAATATGAGGCTGTCAAACCTCTGGTCGAAATCACGGTGAACGCGGCCGACCCGTCGTGATGTGTCGCCGTCAAGCTCGTCGGGGCGCTGCCACTGGAGCCGGACGCCAACCCGGTAGAGGCTGTGCGCACGTGGCTGATCACCAGCAACAACCCCACGCCATCGCATCTAACCCTCGGCCACGTACCGCCATCGGCTCCCTAGGAGGATCTTGCTACCGCGCGGTCACCCGTCAGTACCAGTAGCGTCTGCCGCCGATCCTGCGATTACCAAACTGCCCCAATAAGAACAGGACAATGCCGA
>NZ_JBMIOP010000231.1:0-2037 GCF_049197365.1 Mycobacterium sp. THU-M104 | reverse complement strand
CCGCCGGTGTCCGGGCTGCACCTGCAGTTCGGCAGGAACGCCGCCACGGAGGTGGTGGTGTCCTGGCACACCACCGAGGCCGTCCGCAATCCGCGCGTCATGCTGGGAACGCCCGCGTCGGGTTTCGGGCGCACCGTGGCGGCCGAGACCCGCTCCTACCGGGACGCCAAGTCCAACAACGAGGTTCGGGTCAACCACGCCCGCCTGACGAACCTGACCCCCGATTCGGACTACGTTTACGCCGCGGTGCACGACGGCACCGACCCGGTGACCGGGACGGTGCGAACGGCACCGTCCGGGCGAAGGCCGTTGTGTTTCACCAGCTTCGGTGACCAGTCGACTCCCTCGCTGGACAAGTTGGCCGACGGCGGTTACGGCACCGACAACATCGGGTCGCCGGCGGCCGCCGACACCACGATGGCGATCGAACGCATCGGGCCGTTGTTCAACCTGGTCAACGGCGACCTGTGCTACGCCAACCTCGCCCACGACCGAATCCGCACCTGGTCGAACTGGTTCGAGAACAACACGCGCTCGGCGCGTTACCGACCGTGGATGCCCGCGGCGGGCAACCACGAGAACGAGTTGGGCAACGGGCCGGTCGGTTACGCCGCCTACCAGACGTACTTCGCGGTGCCCGAGTCGGGCGCCGCCCAGGAGTTGCGCGGCCTGTGGTACTCCTTCACCGCGGGCTCGGTGCGGGTGATCAGCCTCAGCAACGACGACGTGTGCTTCCAGGACGGCGGCAACTCCTACGTGCACGGCTATTCCGGTGGCGAACAGAAGCGCTGGCTCGAGCGCGAATTGGCCGACGCGCGACATGACCCGGACGTCGACTGGGTGGTGGTGTGCATGCATCAGACGGCGATCTCGACCGCCAACCACACCAACGGCGCCGACCTGGGCATCCGCGAGCAGTGGCTGCCGCTGTTCGACCAGTACGGGGTCGACCTGGTGGTGTGCGGCCACGAGCACCACTACGAGCGGTCGCATCCGGTGCGCGGGACTCTGGGCACCGAGACGCTCACGCCGAGACCCGTCGAAACGGGCGACGGGATGATCGATGCGACCCTGGGCACGGTGCACGTCGTGATCGGCGGGGGCGGGACGTCGCTGCCGTCCAACGGAATGTTCTTCCCTGACCATCGGTGCCGGGTGGTGATGGGTGTGGGCCCGTTCGATCCCGCGATCGGGCGCAAGGCGCCGATCTATGTGACCGAGGAGGCGCCGTGGTCGGCGTTTCGCGACCGCGACTACCCTCACGGCTTCGCAGCGTTCGAGGTCGACCCGGGCTCCCCCGGCGGCAACACGTCGATCAAGGCGACGCACTACGCGCTGAGCGGGCCGTTCGGCGCGATGACCGTCGTGGACGAATTCACCCTCACCAAGCCGCGCGCGGACGAGCCCTCACCGTAGAACATGGTCGGCTGAACGGGTTGCGACACCGCTGCCGCCGCGTCAGCGCCCCGTCATCGACGAGCACCCCAGCGCATCTAGGCGGGCGGGGGTTCCTCGTCGCCGGGGAGTCGGGCGTCGAGAAGGGCGCGCACGTGCTCACAGGGGGACTGACCGCGGTCTCGAATATGCAGAACCTCACGGATCTGGGCGAGTGTGAGCCCCGCGGCCTTGCCTCGGTGGATGAAGTCGATCCTGGTGACGGTCTCGGGCGAGTAGTCCCGGTAGCCGGAGGGCGTGCGGTCGGTTTCGGGGAGCAAACCCTGTTCCTCGTAGAAGCGCAGGGTCGTGCTGGTGGTGCCGACAGCGTCGGCCAACTCTCCGATCCGCACCGTCCCTACCGCATCTTTTGATTCGCGACTTGACCTTCATCTGTACTGGAAGGTTCATTATGGCGCTGACGAACGGATTCTCCAAGCGATTCAGGAGAGACAGGCTGTCAAGTTAACGGTGTAACTGGTTGTCGTAGTGTTACTTTCGGCCTGGGGTTAGTCGTCCCGGGAAGGCCAGCTCGAACGCGTCGAGTGGCGCCTTCCATCGATTCATCCAGCGTTGCCGGCCTTTGCCGGTCGGATCGAGGCT
>NZ_JBMIOP010000211.1:0-1819 GCF_049197365.1 Mycobacterium sp. THU-M104 | reverse complement strand
AAAAGTAGCGCTGAGCACAGTCTCGACGCCGCCAGCGCAGACTCGGCACCCGCGGCGTCTGGTAACAACCCCCGGCGAACTTACGGGCGAGACCACTTAGCGAAGGCTGTGAATGTCCCGCAGGTTTGATCGAAAGCCATCTGTACCGGATCGTGCCCGCGGCGCCGACGGCAGTGTCGTGTCCAGCTCCCCGGTCGACGTCGACCCGGGATGAGCTGCGCCGATACGGATTTCCACGCGGATCACCAACGCCGTCGACCCGTTGCGATGAAGTCGTAAAGCGCCGGAAACATTCGGTGACCGATGCCGAAACATCCTTGTCGCAGCATCGTTGTCTGCATGCCTGTCGAGGGAGGGGCGTTGCCGTCTCCCACCCGGACCCGACTGCCACCACGGCACACACCGAAGCGGGGAAATCCGACGGGGCGCGGCTCGAGTTTTTGGCCGAAATACTCGGTTTACCCACACAACCCGTGCCCAAGTTCGACGAATCCGCCCGCTCCTACCTGGCCGGGATGCTGGTCGGCCTGCGTTCAGAAGCCACCCAGCGCGCGCCGGGGGTGCTCACCGTGCCCGTCAGCGCACCGTTGGACCCGAACACCCGGCTCTGGGTGGACGGTTTGCTCGCGGGCTTGTTCTCACGCACACAGACGTGCCGAACGCACCGGGAGTCAGCCTAGGGGGACCCGCGACCGGCGGGTCCGGTGATGCCCCGGTCGTGGTGTTGCGGGCCTCCCAGACGGGCAACGCCGAGGAACTCGCCGCCGATGTCAGCGCCCAGTTGCGCGCCGCGCGGCTGCCGGTCGCCTTACACGGCATGGACGACTTCCCGGTGTCCGAGTTACCGGGCACGCGGCCACTACTGCTGATCACCAGCACCACCGGCGACGGCGATCCCCCCCGACAACGGCGCCGCATTCTGGCGGGCGCTGACAGCCGACGATGCGCCGATGCTCAGCCGGACACGCTATGCGGTGCTCGCGCTGGGCGACTCCAACTACGACGACTTCTGCGCTCACGGGCGCAAACTCGACGAAAGACTCGCCGAACTGGGGGCGACCCGGTTGACCGACCGTGTCGACTGCGAGCCCGACATCATGACGCGGCGGCCGGCTGGCTCAGCGGGGTCATCGCCGCGCTGGCCGGCGCGGCGGCACCGGCCAGACGGGACGGCACCACCGGCGACGCGTCCACACCACCGGCCCTCTTCCCGGCGCCGGCGTCGCGCCCCCTGACGCGGCCTGCGCCACCGGCCTACAGCAAGAGGCATCCGCTGATCACCGACATGGCCCGCAACATCACCCTCAGCCGGCCCCGATCGGCCAAAGATGTGCGGCAGCTGGTGTTTCACCTGCCCCGGAAATCGCTGGGCTACGAGGCCGACGACGCGCTCGGCGTGTGGCCGCACAACAACGCTCGACTTGTCGACGAGTGGCTCTTGCTCACTGGGCTGGACCGCGAGGCGCTCGTCGAGGTCGCCGGCCACGGCGTGATGTCCCTGCGGTCGGCGCTCACCGGGCGGTTCGAGATAGCCCACATCAGCCCGCACCTGCTGCGTTTTGTGCAGCAACACACCCGAGACACCGGTCTGGCCGAGTTGATGAATCCGGAAAATAAACGTGCCCTGAGCAATTGGGCCTGGGGTCTGCAATCGGTCGACCTGCTGGCCGAGTTTCCCGTCACCGCGTCAGTCGAGGAATGGCTGGCCGTGCTCAAACCGCTTCAGCCGCGGCTGTATTCGATCTCCTCCAGCCCCAAGGAAAGTCCGCACGAAGTCCATTTGACGGTCTCCCCCGTCCGGTACAACTTCCAGGGGATC
>NZ_JBMIOP010000209.1:0-25819 GCF_049197365.1 Mycobacterium sp. THU-M104 | reverse complement strand
GCCGGCGCCGACGAGCGCGGCCACCTCGGCACGGGTCCCGACGGCGACGATGCGGCCGTCGGCGACGGCGAGCGCCTCGGCGGTGGGCCGCGACTCGTCGACGGTCAGTACGGTTCCGGTGAAGACCAGATCAGCGTGCGCCATGTGCAGGAATCGTAGTGCCGTACGGGTGTGGCCGACCGGAATTGCAACACGTTCTAGTCTTGGCCCATGAGCGATGATCTGCTGCGCCATCCCATTCATTCCGGACACCTGACCGTCGGCGCGCTCAAGCGCAACAAGGACAAGCCGGTGCTGCATCTCGGCGACACCACGCTGACCGGTGGTCAGCTCGCCGAGCGCATCAGCCAGTACATTCAGGCGTTCGAGGCGCTCGGTGCGGGCACCGGCGCGACGGTCGGGCTGCTGTCGCTGAACCGGCCCGAGGTGCTCATGATCATCGGCGCCGGCCAGACGCAGGGTTACCGGCGGGTGGCACTGCATCCGCTGGGCTCCCTGGACGACCACGCCTACGTGCTGGCCGACGCCGGCGTGACGTCGCTGATCATCGACCCCACCCCGATGTTCGTCGAGCGGGCGCTGGGCCTGCTGGAGAAGGTGCCCGTCCTCAAGCAGGTCCTGACCATCGGCCCGGTCCCCGAGGCGCTGGGCGACGCCGCGGTGGACGTGGTGGCCGAAGCCGCGAAGTATGCGCCGAAGCCGTTGGTGGCGGCCGACCTTCCGCCCGACCACATCGGCGGGATGGCCTACACCGGCGGCACCACCGGCAAGCCCAAGGGCGTGCTGGGCACCGCGCAGTCGATCACCACGATGACCACGATCCAGCTCGCCGAGTGGGAGTGGCCGGAAAACCCGCGCTTCCTGATGTGCACCCCGCTGTCGCACGCCGGGGCGGCGTTCTTCGTGCCGACGATCATCAAGGGCGGCGAGCTGGTCGTGCTGACCAAGTTCGATCCGGCCGAGGTGCTGCGGGTGATCGAGGAGCAGCAGATCACCGCGACCATGCTGGTGCCGTCGATGATCTACGCGCTGATGGACCACCCGGACTCGCACAGCCGCGACCTGTCCTCGCTGGAGACGGTCTACTACGGCGCCTCGGCGATGAACCCGGTGCGGCTGGCCGAGGCCATCCGCCGCTTCGGGCCGATCTTCGCCCAGTACTACGGCCAGTCCGAGGCCCCGATGGTGATCTCGTATCTGGCCAAGCAGGACCACGACGAGAAGCGACTCACCTCCTGCGGGCGGCCCACCCTGTTCGCCCGCACCGCGCTGCTGGACGCCGAGGGCAACCCGGTGCCCCAAGGCGAGGTCGGCGAGATCTGCGTGTCCGGGCCGCTGCTTTCCGGCGGCTACTGGAACCTGCCGGAGGAGACGGCCAAGACGTTCTCCGGCGGCTGGCTGCACACCGGTGACATGGCCCGCGAGGACTCCGACGGCTTCTGGTTCATCGTCGACCGGGTCAAGGACATGATCGTCACCGGCGGGTTCAACGTGTTCCCGCGCGAGGTCGAGGACGTCGTCGCCGAGCACCCGGCCGTCGCGCAGGTGTGCGTGATCGGCACGCCGGACGAGAAGTGGGGCGAGGCCGTCACCGCGGTGATCGTGCTGCGGCCCGACCATCCCTGCGACGAGGAGTCGGTGGCGCGGGTGACCGTCGAGATCCAGGCCGCGGTCAAGGAGCGCAAGGGTTCGGTGCAGTCGCCCAAGCAGGTGATCGTCGTCGAGTCGGTGCCGGTGACCGCGCTGGGCAAGCCCGACAAGAAGGCCGTGCGGGCCCGGTTCTGGGACGGCGCCGGCCGCGCGGTCGGCTAGGTTGTCGCCGAACGTGACGCTGCAGTCACATTCGCGGCCCAGCGTGACTGTGGTGTCACATTCGAACGCCCAAATAGCCGCGACGCCTGCGACCAGCTACCGGGCCCACCGCCTGACTACTGTGTCAGGCGGTGGGCCCGGCATGGCAACTGCTGGCGGGCCCGGTGTCAAGAAGCGGTCGGGGCTGATCAACGAATGGCGGCCCGAAGAGTTCGAGGCGTTGGCGGGGATCTGCCCGTTCTTCCGTTTCGACCCTGTGGAGGAGTTCAACAACATTGAGTGACAATCCGTTCGACGCGCAGGCGTGGCGGCCCGTCTCGGAAATCGACGCCGGGTTCGCCGACCTGACCGACATCACCTACCACCGCCACGTCACCGACGCCACGGTGAGGGTGGCGTTCAACCGGCCCGAGGTGCGCAACGCCTTCCGGCCGCACACCGTCGACGAGTTGTACCGCGCGCTCGACCACGCCCGGATGTCGCCCGACGTGGGCGTGGTGCTGCTGACCGGCAACGGCCCCTCTCCCAAGGACGGCGGCTGGGCGTTCTGCTCGGGCGGCGACCAGCGCATCCGCGGACGCTCCGGCTACCAGTACGCGAGCGGGGACACCGCCGACACCGTCGACGCCGCCCGCGCCGGGCGGCTGCACATCCTCGAGGTGCAGCGGCTGATCCGGTTCATGCCCAAGGTGGTCATCTGCCTGGTCAACGGGTGGGCGGCCGGCGGGGGGCACAGCCTGCACGTGGTCTGCGACCTCACCCTGGCCAGCCGCGAACACGCCCGGTTCAAGCAGACCGACGCCGACGTAGGCAGCTTCGACGGCGGCTACGGCAGCGCGTACCTGGCCCGCCAGGTGGGCCAGAAGTTCGCCCGAGAGATCTTCTTCCTCGGCCGCACCTACACCGCCGAGCAGATGCACCACATGGGCGCGGTCAACGAGGTCGTCGACCACGCCGACCTGGAGCGGGTGGCCCTACAGTGGGCGACCGAGATCAACGCCAAATCGCCGCAGGCACAACGCATGCTGAAGTTCGCGTTCAATCTGCTCGATGACGGGCTGGTCGGCCAGCAGCTGTTCGCCGGGGAGGCCACCCGGCTGGCGTACATGACCGACGAGGCCGTCGAAGGCCGCGACGCCTTCCTGCAGAAGCGCCCGCCCGATTGGAGCCCGTTCCCCCGGTATTTCTGACGCCGAGGCTGTAAAACCGCAGCGAAAGTTCGAGTAGCGGCCTGCAAAATTACCGGCTGACGGAAAAACTAGACTCCCCACGATGAGTACAAACCCGCTACGCCGCTTCACCGACCAGCTGGTGCTGGCGACCATGCGGCCGCCCGCCGCGCCGCAGGTGCTGGTCAACCGGCCCGCGATGAAACCGATCGACCTGGCCGGCAAGCGGATCCTGATCACCGGGGCGTCCTCGGGCATCGGGGAGGCCGCCGCCGAGCAGTTCGCCCGCCTCGGAGCCACCGTCGTCGTGGTCGCCCGCCGCCGCGAGCTGCTCGACGCGGTCGCCGAGCGGATCACCGCCGCCAAAGGCACCGCGCTGGCGATGCCCTGCGACATTTCGGACATGGACGCTGTCGACGCACTGGTCGCCGACGTCGAGCAGCGCCTCGGCGGCGTCGACATCCTGGTCAACAACGCCGCCCGGTCCATTCGCCGGCCGCTGGCGGAGTCGCTGGAGCGCTGGCACGACGTCGAGCGGACCATGGTGCTCAACTACTACGCGCCGCTGCGGCTCATCCGCGGGCTGGCTCCCGGGATGCTCGAGCGCGGCGACGGCCACGTCATCAACGTCTCGACGTGGGGCGTCCTCTCGGAGGCCTCCCCGTTGTTTGCGGTGTACAACGCCTCCAAGGCCGCGCTGTCGATGGTGAGCCGGGTGGTGGAGACCGAGTGGGGCCGAAAGGGAGTGCACTCGACGACCCTGTACTACCCGCTGGTGGCCACGCCGATGATCGCCCCGACGAAGGCCTACCAGGGGGTCCCCGCCCTGTCGTCGGCCGAGGCCGCCAAGTGGATGATCACCGCGGCGCGCACCCGGCCGGTGCGGATCGCGCCGCGGATGGCGATCGCGGCCAAAGCGCTCGACACCATCGGCCCCCGCTGGGTGAACGCGCTCATGCAACGGCAGCGTCTTCAGCCCAACCGCGCGGCCGACAGTTGAGCCGGCCGGTCAACGCTGATAGACACGACAACATGGAGATCCTGGCCAGCCGGATGCTGCTCCGGCCGGTGGACTACCCGCGATCGCTGAGCTTCTACCGGGATCAGATCGGTCTGGCGATCTTCCGCGACTACGGAGGCGGCACAGTGTTCTTCGCCGGGCAGTCGCTGCTCGAGCTGGCCGGCTACGGCTCCCCCGACCATTCGCGGGGACCGTTTCCCGGTGCCCTGTGGCTCCAGGTCCGCGACCTCGCGCAGACCCAGGCCGAGCTGCGGGGCCGCGGGGTGGCGATTGCCCGCGAGGCCCGCGAAGAACCGTGGGGCCTGCACGAGATGCAGGTGACCGACCCGGACGGCATCACCCTGATCTTCGTCGAGATCCCGCCTGAGCATCCCCTTCGCCGCGACACCCGCGGTGAACGCGGGCCCACGCCAGGTTAGCGGCGAGGCAACTTATGGCGACGGTTCACGGTAAACCCGCGTTCGCGGTCTTGCTGCAGTCGACAATGCAATCTCCCGACCACCAGAATCAGGCGCTGTGAACATCAATTTGTTCCTCTTGATCATCGTCGTGATCACCGCACTCGCTTTCGATTTCACGAACGGCTTCCACGACACCGGCAACGCCATGGCGACCTCGATCGCCAGCGGCGCGCTCAAGCCCAAAGTGGCCGTCGGGCTGTCCGCGGTGCTCAACCTGGCAGGCACCTTCATGTCCACGGCGGTGGCCGCCACGATCGCCAAGGGTCTGATCGACGAGCACATCGTGACGCTGGAGCTGGTGTTCGCCGGCCTGGTCGGCGGCGTCGTCTGGAACCTGATGACCTGGTTGCTCGGCATCCCGTCGAGTTCCTCGCACGCACTGGTCGGCGGCATCGTCGGCGCCACGATCGCCGCTGTGGGCGGGCACGGAGTGCTCTGGAAGGGCGTGGTGTCCAAGGTGCTCATCCCGGCCGTCGTGGCCGCGATCCTGGCCATCGCCGTCGGGGCGATCGCGACCTGGCTGGTCTACCGGGTCACCCGCGGTGTCCGGGCCCAGCGCACCGAGGCCGGGTTCCGCTACGGCCAGTGGGGCTCGGCGTCACTGGTGTCCCTGGCGCACGGCACCGGCGACGCACAGAAGACGATGGGCATCATCTTCCTGGCGCTGATCTCCTACGGGTCGATCAGCGCCAGCGCCCCGATGCCGCCACTGTGGGTCATCGTGTGCTGCGCCGTCGCGATGGCCTCGGGCACCTACCTGGGCGGCTGGCGGATCATCCGCACGCTGGGCAAAGGTCTGGTTGAGATCCAGTCGCCGCAGGGCATGGCCGCCGAATCGTCCTCGGCCGCGGTGATCCTGATGTCCACGCACTTCGGCTACGCCCTGTCGACGACGCAGGTGTGCACCGGTTCCGTGCTGGGCAGCGGGCTGGGCAAGCCGGGCGGCGAGGTGCGCTGGGGCGTGGCCGGCCGGATGGTGGTCGCGTGGCTAGTCACCCTCCCGCTGGCCGGGCTCGTCGGCGCGGTGACCTACTGGATTGTCCACCTCATCGGCGGATACCCCGGCGCGATCATCGGCTTCGGGCTGCTGGTCGCCGCCTCGACCGTGATCTACATCCGGTCGCGCAAGGTCAAAGTCGACCACAACAACGTCAACTCCGAATGGGAGGGCAGCCTGACCGAGGGCCTGGACGCGCCGGAGGAGCTCCCGCCGCCGACCGGGATGGTGACGGCCCACGCCGGTGCACCGCCCCGGTCGGGCTCCGAGGACCCCACGGTCGGCGCGGGAAACCTGTCATGAGCGGCTTCGGCCAGTGGTTCAACTACCAGGCCTCCCTGAAGATCCTGGTGTTCAGCATGCTGGCCGGCGCCGCCCTTCCTGGGTTGTTCGCCCTCGGGCTGCGGCTGCAGGCCATGGGCGCCGGGGACATCACCACCAGCGGCGCCACGTCGGAGCGTAACCGGGCACTGACCGGGCTCGCGTGGGCAATTTACGCCGTTGTGGTCGCCGTGATCCTGCTCGCTCTGGCCTACGTCTCCCGGGATTTCATCGCGCACCACATCGGGCATCCGTTCCTCGGAGCAAAGACCACGTAGGATCGGGGCCGGGTCTTCACTAACGCCGAGGCCGCGCCCGGAACAGGTTGGACAGTGAACGGATTCCTCAGCTCGATCGTGGCCTGGCTGCGCGCCGGCTATCCCGAAGGCGTTCCCCCCACCGACACCTTCGCGGTCCTCGCGTTGCTCACCCGCCGGTTGAGCCACGACGAGGTCCTCGCCGTGGCCGATGAACTGATCCAGCGAGACGAACTCGACCACATCGACATCGGCGTGGCCATCACCCAGATCACCGACGAGCTGCCGTCGCCGGCCGACGTCGAGCGGGTGCGCGCGCGGCTGGCCGCGCAGCGCTGGCCGTTTGACGACGAGCACAGCAACGGAGAGCACGCATAGCCGTCCTGCAAGCGCTCAGCGTCCCGGCGGGCAGCGCCGTTCCCGTGCTGCGGCCCGCCCTGGAACGGGTGCTGGACGGGCGCGGTCCCGCGCTGGTGGCCGTGCCGGCCGACCCCGACCCCGAGGCGCTGCGCGCATTGCGGGTCGGGTTGCGAATAGGCGAGGACGTCGACGACGACGTGGCGCTCGTCGTGACGACGTCGGGCACGACCGGGTCCCCCAAGGGTGCCCTGCTGACCGCCGCCGCCCTGCGGGCCAGTGCGTCGGCCACCCATGAGCGGCTCGGCGGGCCGGGCGCCTGGCTGCTGGCCTTGCCGCCCCATCACATCGCCGGGATCCAGGTGGTGGTGCGCAGCGTGCTCGCCGGCGTAGAGCCCGTCGAACTCGACGTCTCCGCCGGCTTCGATCCCGCCGAATTGCCCGGCGCGATCGGCCGGCTCAGCGCCGGCCGCCGCTACACCTCGCTGGTGGCCGCCCAGCTGGCCAAGTCGCTGGCCGACCCGACAGCCGCGGCCGCCCTCGCCGAACTCGATGCCGTGCTGCTCGGCGGCGGGCCGGCACCGGACCAGGTCCTAGACGCCGCGGCCGCGGCCGGCGTCACGGTGGTGCGCACCTACGGGATGAGCGAGACCGCGGGCGGCTGCGTCTACGACGGTGTCCCGCTCGACGGGATCCGGTTGCGGGTGAGCGGCGACGGGCGCGTCGTGATCGGGGGCGCGACGCTGGCCAAGGGTTACCGCAACCCGGTCGTCCCCGACCCGTTCGCCGAGCCGGGCTGGTTTCGCACCGACGACCTCGGCGCCCTCGACGACGCGGGTGTGCTGACGGTGCTCGGCCGCGCCGACGACGCGATCAGCACCGGCGGGTTGACGGTGCTGCCACAACTCGTCGAGGCGGCGCTGGGCACCCACCCCGGGGTGCGCGAGTGCGCGGTGTTCGGCCTGCCCGACGACCGGTTCGGACAGCGGGTCGTCGCCGCGGTGGTGCCCGCCGACGGTTGCGCCCCGCCGACGCTGGACGCCGTGCGCGACCACGTGGGACGCACACTGGACGCCACCGCGGCACCCCGCGAACTGCACGTCATCGACACGCTGCCGCGCCGCGGCATCGGCAAGCTCGACCGGCGGGCGCTGGTGCGGCGGTTCTCCCCTCGTCGGTAGGCTCGTCGATCGTGACGATCGCGCTCCGGGGATACGCCGGGGAGGTGGCGGCGGTCGCGGTCGGGGTTGCCGTGGTGGCGGCCGCGTTCGTGCTACCGCGCATGCACATCGGCGTCACTCCGCTGCACGGCGTCGGCCCGGAAAGGTTCGCCACACACGCCGGTGCGGCACCGATCTTCGGGGCGTGGGAGATCCATGCCGGCTGGGGCAGCGGCCCGGCCATTTTGCTGGCCGTGGCCGCGGTGGTCTGGGGAAACGCTGTAGCTCAACGGCTTTCGTGGCGGGTATTGACTCTGTGCACCTGGGCCACCGCGTGCGCGTGGGCGTTGGCGCTGGCGCTGATCGACGGTTGGCAGCGGGGTTTCGCAGGCCGGCTGACCACCCGGGACGAGTATCTGTACGAGGTTCCGGAAATCACCGACATCCCCGCCGCGGTGCGCGCGTTCGCCGGCCGGATCCTCGACGGGCAGCCGAACTCCTGGACGACACACGTCTCCGGGCATCCCCCGGGTGCGCTGCTGACGTTCGTCTGGATGGACCGCATCGGCCTGCACGGCGGCGTCTGGGCCGGCCTGTTGTGCCTGTTGGTCGGGTCGAGCGCGGCGGCGGCCGTGGTCGTCGCGGTGCGCGCGCTGGCCGGCGAGCCCGCTGCGCGGCTGGTCGCGCCGTTCGTCGCCGTGGCTCCGACGGCGATCTGGGTGGCAGTTTCCGCCGACGGATACTTCGCCGGTGTCGCGGCCTGGGGTATCGCGCTGCTGGCGGTGGCAGTCCACCGGACGGTCCGATTCCCCCCTCTGGCCGCCGCCGGTGCGGGCCTGCTGCTGGGATGGGGAGTCTTCCTCAGCTATGGCCTGATCCTGATGGGGCTGCCGGCGCTGGCCGTGCTGGTGTCGGCGCCCGGCCGGTCCGCCGCCCTGCGGACTCTGGGCGTGGCCGCTGCGGCGGCACTGGCGGTTGCGATTGCGTTCGGCGTTGCCGGGTTCTCCTGGTTTGATGGTTATACCCTGGTGCAGCAACGCTATTGGCAGGGTATCGCCAAAGACCGGCCATTCGCCTACTGGTGGTGGGCCAATCTGGCGTGCGTGGTGTGCGCGATCGGACTGGGCAGCGTGGCCGGGCTGATCCGGGTGTTCGACGTGGCCGCGCTGCGGCGCCGCTGCGGATTGCATCTGGTGTTGCTGGGCGTGCTGGCCGCGATCCTCAGCGCGGACCTGAGCGAACTGAGCAAGGCCGAGGTGGAACGGATCTGGCTGCCGTTCACCGTCTGGCTCACCGCGGCGCCCGCATTGCTGCCAGTGCGGTCGCATCGCGTGTGGCTGGCGGTCAACGCCGCCGGGGCACTGCTGGTGAACAGCGTGATCGTGACGCACTGGTAGAGACTGGGGTGCCTCTCAGGGCGCGAGCCTGACCCAGCCCGGTGACATGGGCGCCGACGGCGGGACCGGAGCTGCGCCGTCGTCTCCACCACCCCCATTGCCATTCGCCCCGTCGTCGCCGATGCCGCCGCCCGGTTGCGGGGCCTGCGCAGGGGCCGGCGGCCGCTGCGGGGAGGGTAATCGTTTCGGCGGAGGCGGTGCCGCAACCGGCCGGGGAGGCGAGACCAGGGGCGGAACGTCCGGCGGCGGCGCCGGAATGTCCGGCGGATCGGGGGTGAGTCTCCCCAGGGGAAGTACCCGGGCGCGCAGGGAGACAGGATGCGCCGGAGCGCCGGACTGCCCCGCGCCAGCAGCCGTGATGGAAACGATCTTGCTGCGGTCGCCCGGGCAGTAGGCCTCGACCGACGCGGTGATGAACCGGGTGACGGTGGAGATGACGCGGCGCTCGGGGACTCCGCGCCAGGACGGGTTGATCAGCGCATGGTCCTTCATGTCGTCCACGAGGGAGTCCACCGCCATGCCGCCGTCGAGTTCGCGGCAGACCTTGTGGGCGGTGGAGATCAGGCTCGGCACTCCCTTGAGCGCGGGAATCTGTTCCTGTTCGAGCAGATCGAGGAAGTGCGCGTCCTGGTTCGGGTCGGCCGCGGCCGCACCGCCGGACACAGAGATGCTGCCGGTGAGCACGATGAGGGCGGTGACCAGTGCGCCGGCGTGACTGGCGACGGCGGCGGCGACGACGGTGGTAGTGGTGGACATCGAGACTCCGTTCCGCGGAGGGCCATCGCCGAACGGGCTCTGGACGGTGATCGACACCGCGCCTGTTGTTACCTGGTCAGCATTCCCCCGGCACCCATCACCGAAACGCTGCGGTGGCCGTCGTTAAAACCCCGCCACGCGGGCAGCCCGCGCAAAGCGGCTCTCGGCTGCGCACACCGCACGCACACCGGCAATGTCGCCGACTACGTCGAAGTCAGCCAGTTGTTCCACAACTGTAACGTCGATTCCATTGGCGCGCAAGGCCTTCAGGGTGAGTTGCCCGGTGTCGGGTTGCGACATCGGGACGGTGCGCAAACATTCGGCCAGCGCCGGCACCGCCACCCCGAGCGCCCACCAGCCGCCGTCGCACGCCGGGCCGAGGACGGCCGGCGCTTCGAGTAGCCGTTGCGCGCAACCGGCCAACAACGCGGCGGTCACCTGCGGGGTGTCCATCCCGATCTGCAGCACCGGACACCCGTTTGAGGAATCAGCGTGCGCGTTGGCAAGCCGGTCGCCGAATTCGTTGCCGCGCTGCGCGATCACGGTGAACGATTCCATTCGCCGACGGATCTCGGCGGCACCCGCGGCAGCGTCCAGGTCGCCGGTGAGCGCGACCACCCGGGCGGCCACCGGAGTGGCGGCCACGGCGTCCAGCGTGTCCAGCAGCGCGGCCGCGGCGATGTCGGCGGCGACCCGTTCACCAACCGTGCTGGCGAGCCTGGTCTTGGCCAGGCCGGGCTCCGGCGCCTTGGCGACGACCAGCAACGTCACGGGCAGCACTGTCACGAGATCACCTTCCAGAAGTCCAGGATCGCGATGATGCTGCCCCGCAGCGACCCGCTGACCTTGGATCTGCCGCCGGTCCGGGGACCGTAGCCGACGTCCAGCTCGACCACGCGCCAGCCGGCCGCCGCGGCACGGACCAACAGTTCCAGCGGATAGCCGGAGCGCCTGTCGACGATCCCGAGATCCAGCAGCGCCTCGCGCCGCGCCACCCGCATCGGCGCGATGTCGTGCACGGGCAGGCCGTGGCGGGCGCGCAAACGCCAGCTCATCACGACGGTGCCCAGTCGCGCGACCCACGGCCAGTGCAGTCCCGCCACTGGCCGCCGACGGCCGATCACCAGGTCGGCGTCGTCGAGCGCAGCGACCAACCGCGGCAGATCACCAGGGTCCAGCGAACCGTCGGCGTCGAGGACCGCGACGATCGGGGTTGTCGCAGCGACCACCCCGGCATGCACGGCGGACCCGTACCCGGGCCGAGGCTCGACGACAACCCGGGCCCCGTGGCGGCGCGCGACGCCGGCGGTGTCGTCGGTGCTGCCGTTGTCGACGACCAGCGCTCGGTAGCCGTCGGGAATGGCCGCCAATACGGCCGGCAGTGATTCCGCCTCGTCGAGACAGGGCAGCACCACCGTGACAGGGACGTCCAGGTCCGGCATGGGCGGCCGATTCAGAATCCGGAGCCGTGATGCCCGCCGCCCGCACCGCCCGGTTCCTGCGGGATCTGCGGCTTCGGCGCCACCGGCTGGGGTGCCTGAGTCTGGGGCTGCGTGTACGTCGGCACCGGCGCCTCGGTCTGGGGCGCCTCGGTCTGGGGCGCCTGAGTCTGGGGCGCCTGAGTCTGGGGCTGCGTGCTGGGGATGGTCGACGGCTCGGTGGGGGTCACGGGGGCCATCGTCGTGGACGGTGGGTTGTAGGTCGTTGTCAGCGGGTTGTAGGTCGTTGTCGGCGGGCTCGACGTCGTGGGCGGACGCGACGTCGTTGGGCTGGACCTCGTTGACGGGCTCGTCGGGCTCGACGTCGTCACCGGGCTCGACGTTGTCACCGGGCTCGACGTCGTCACCGGGCTCGACGTCGGCGGCGGTGTGTAGGTTGGCGCCGCCGGGTTCGGGTACTGCGGCTGCCAACCCGGGAACGGGATCGGAATCGGGATCGGAACGGGAATCGGCACATTGGGGAGGGGGTTGGGCCCGAAGCCCGGGCCGCCCGGTAAGGACGGGGCTTCGGGCGCCCGGGGCGCATTCGGAGCGGGGCCGCCACCAACCGGTGGCGGCCCCGGCTTGGGGGCTGCGCCCCCGTTCGACGGGGACGGAATGGTGCCGCCCTGGAACCCTGCGTCGGGTCGGTCCGGCGGCGGTGGCGGCACCGGGGCCTGCTGTTGGGTCGGCAACAACGGCATGAACTTGCCCGGGGCGGCGTTCTGGTGACCCACCACGGGTTCCTGACTGGCGGTCGGCCGCACCGCGATCGTCACCGCGACGGCCAGCGACGCGAACCCGACGACCGCGAACCCGATGACGGCGTTGCCGATCAGCAGCGCACGCCGATTCAGCGGCGCCCGCCTGGCGTCGCAGTCGCCGTATTCCTCGCTGTAGCGATCCCCGTAGTCGTCGAAGGTGGGCACCAGCTCGGAGTCGCCGGCCATCGAGTAGGCCAGCTGCTGTTCCTCCGCGTCAAGCTCGAGCGCGGGGGCAAGCGCGGTCGCATCACCGCCCGGCAGCATCGCCGTTTCGTCACCCGTGAGCATCGGCGCTGCCCGCGTGGCGTCCGGCGCACCGACGGTCGGGGCCGCCGCCAGCGCCGCGCCCCGGGCCAGGGCGAACGTAGGGTCGCCGGGAATCTGCACCCGGACGGTGGCATCGCCGATCTGGTCGGCGATGCGGGTCAGTTCGGCGGCGGCGTGATCGGAAGCGCCGACCAGATAGACCTCGTCGGGAGCATCGGGATGCTCGCCGAGCCTGGCCATCAGCGTGTCGAACGTCGCGGTGGCCTCACCGCCGGCCAGCGGCCCCGACGCCAACAGGGTTGGCGGCGCTTCCGCCTCGCCGGAGCCAGGGCCGAAGCCAGGGCCGGAGCCGGAGCCCATCAGCGAGAGCGTCGCCGTCTCGTCGTCGACCACCAGCGCCGCGCCGGGCCGCCCGGCCGCCCGCATCAGGGCCGCCAGCGCGCGTGACTCCGAGAGCACCGCGACGTTGAGGACACCGGAATCTTCCAGCGCCCGTCGCAGCTGCTCGGCCTTGGGATTGTCCGTCCAGCACAGCCGGGTGCCGACCAGGCGGTGACTCTCGTCGACCAGCAGCCGGTTCGTGCCGACCACGGTCTCGGTCAAGTTCCCGACCGGGTTGTCGCCGAGGTCGACAACGGACTGGTCGATCACGTCATTGCCCCCGCCGGCGGGGCCCAGCAAGGCCAAGCGGGCAACGGGACCCGCGACCGCGACCCCCAAAACGACGTCCATCCCGGCTCTCCTTCGGCTGGCGACCCCGCAGCCAGCAATGTCCCGGCATCACTACACTGCGATACCGTCGCAAGTACCAGTTTCACCTACGAGCGCAACCGCACCAGCGTCGGCGAACGACGGCACGGTCGCCGCTCGGCGACACCCGCGGGCAGCCGCCACCGCGGCTTCCGAACAGAGACCATGGTCGCAAGCGAACAGCGCAGTCGGCCGGCCGGGGTGTGCCCCGGCGGGCCCACCGAACTCGCGCCGGCGGTGACCGTCCTTGAGACCCGGGGGGCCTCGTGAACCACAGCATCGACGACACGCCTACCGGCCCTGTCGGAGGGCAGACTCAGCGCCTGGCCGCGGCCGCCGCGCACCGGGCCCCGGGGTGGACCACGGTCCCCGACCTGACGGCTACCGCCCTGCTCGTCGTCGCACCACTACTGCCGTGGAACGTGTATTTCGGCCTCGGGATCCCGCACAGCAGCGTCACCGCGTTCACCGCGCTGTTCGCGGTGACGCTGCTGTCGCTGCTGTCCCTGGGCGTCACGCGACTGGGCCCCGTTCGGTCCCGTCCCGCAGTGGCCGGACGGCTCCGCGTCGTTTTCAACGTGCCCTATCTACTGCTGGTACTGGCCTTCGTCGGGTTCGACGTGTTCGAGACGGTCCGTTTCGCCGGCACCGTGCACGTTCCGGGCGGTGTCGGGCCGGGGGCGTGGCTCGGTGTCGCGGGCGCGCTGTTGAGCGCACAGCCGGCCGGCACCGATCAAGCGGACGGCCGGTTCCCACTCGTCCGGGTCCTTGGCTACGCATCGATGCTCGGGGCGACGCTCAGCTTCGGCTTCAACCTGTACTGGCGGGTGAAGTACGCGCTGGGCGGCTCCGGGTTCGGCAAGCAGAACGTCGCGGTCATCACCAGCGCGGTGGTGTACGGGGTGGTGGCCCTGGCCGCAGTCCTCGTCGCGTCCACCTGGCTCGTCCGCACCACCAAGGCCTCCCGACTGGCCACCGTGGCGCTCGGGGCATCGGCGCTGGCCGCCGGCATCCTGGTGTGGACCCTGCCCGTGGGCCGCGACGTCGACGCATTCCGCGGCATCGCGCAGAACACCTCGACAGCGGGCGTGGGGTTCGAGGGCTACCTCGCCTGGGCGGCGGCCGCGGCGACGTTCGCGCCGCGCACGTTCCTGGGCCACCGGAACGCCGGCACGACCGAGGCGAACGCCTGGCGAGCGGCGGCCCGCAACGGCCTGCTGCTGATCGCCGTCTGGTGCCTGGGGTCGATGGCCATGCGGCTCACCGACCTCGCGGTCGCGGTCAGCCTGAACTACCCGTTCTCCCGCTACGACAGCCTCGTGTTGGCCGGCTTCGACCTGCTCACTGCGACTCTGGCGATCTGGCTGCGCGTCAACCTGGCCAACGACGCGGTCTCGGCGCGGCTGGTGTCGTCGTTGTGCGGGCTTGTCGCCACCCTGAGCATCTCACGCGTCGTGCTGGGCGTCGCGCTGGCGCCGCGGTTCCAGGAGACGCCCAACGCCACCGCACAGAACCCGGTGTACGGCAACGACCTCGCCCAGCAGATCACCAGCGTCTTCGACGTGACGCTGTGCGGGTTGGCCCTGTGCATCCTGACCGCGGCGATCCTCACCGGCCGCCGCCGGCATCAGGGACAGAACCGCCCTTTCACGCGTGCCGCCCCGACCCGGCCGTCGGCGACGCCGACCACGCGCGTCCGGGTGCCCCGCCCCGCCCCGCCCTCGGCGGCGGCGGCGACCCGCATCCCCACGGGCGCCCCCATTGCCGACACCGAGCACCCCACCACCGTGATACCGAAGGTGGGGCCAGGACCGCGGATCTTTCGCGGTGACGACACGGCGACGGGGCAGATTCCCGTGCCGAAGCCAAGGATCTTCCGGTCCCCGCCCGACACGAAATAGTCGGGGAACCTAGCCACGCAACGGCGCGAAAGCAAAGTCGCGCAGCCCATTTCGCGGCTGAATGACCGCCCGGAAGCCCAGCTTCTCGGCGGCCCGGGACGGATCGGCGACGATATGGCGGACGTCGCCGCTGCGGTACTGGCCGGTGATGACCGGCGACAGCGAACCATCGCGCGCATCGCAGAGCGCCGACGCCACCTCCATGATGGAGATCGGCTGTCCCGAGCACACGTTGGCCGCGAGGAACCCGCCGCGGTCGCAGGCCGCCGCGGCCACGTTGGCGGCAGCCACGTCGTCGACGTGGACGAAGTCACGCATCTGGCCGCCGTCCTCGAAAACCCTTGGTGGCGCGCCTTCTTCCACGGAGGACCGGAAGATGGCCGCCACGCCGGAGTATGGGGTGTCACGGGGCATCCCGGGGCCGTAGACGTTGTGGTAGCGCAGCGCCACCACCGATCCGCCCGTCGCCTCCGACCAGGCCAGCGCGTAGTGCTCCTGCGCGGTCTTGCTGGCGGCATACAGGCTGCGCGGCCGCAGGGGGGCGTCCTCGTCGACGAGGCGCCACCGCAGCTCCTCCCCACCGACGGGGCAGCGGTGTTCGAAGACCCCGGCGTCCAGATCGGCGCGCCGGCGCGGCAGCGGGTCGACCCGCCCATGTTCGCGGCAGTGGTAGCACCCCTGCCCGTACACCACCATCGACGACGCGAGCACCAGGCGGCGCACCCCGGCGTCGAACATCTGCGCGAGCAGCACCGTGGTCGCCAGGTCGTTGTGGCCGCCGTAGGCGGGCGCGTCAGCGGCGTCCACGCCGGCCCCGACCATCGCGGCGTGATGGCACACCACGTCGACACCGGCGAGCAGCGGGGCCAGCGCCCCGGCGTCGCGGACGTCGACCCGGTGACACCCGGACGGCAACATCGCGTCCGGGCCGTGCGCGGCCGGCAGCAGCACGTCGACGCCCACCACGTCGTGACCCGCCGCCCGCAGCGCCGCGTCCACCCGCGACCCGATGAAGCCGGCCGCGCCGGTCAGCAGCACCCTCACGGCAGCTCGACGGGCAACGTCACGCCGGTGTGCGGCAGGCAGTGAGTGCAGTTGCGTTCGGAGGACACCCGGGCGATCGCCGCGCGCACCAGCTTCTTGAACGGCTCGACGTTACGCTGGAACTGCGCGAACACCTCGGCGGTCTTCACGCCATCCCCGGACTCTATGCCCGCGTCCAAATCTGTCACCAAAGCTATTGTTGCATAACATATTTCGAGTTCGCGCGCGAGCACCGACTCCGGGTAGCCGGTCATGTTGACCAGGCCGAACCCGGCCGAGGCGAACCACCGACTCTCGGCCCGGGTGGAGAACCGCGGACCCTGGATCACCACCATGGTGCCGCCGTCGACAACGTCGGGCAGGCCGGTGACTGCGGCGCGCAAGGTCGGGCAGTACGGATCGGCGAAATCGACGTGGATGCCGCCGGAGTCGAAGTAGGTGTCGGCGCGGCCCCTCGTGCGGTCGACCAGTTGGTCGGGCACGACGACCGTGCCCGGACCATTGGCCTGGTCCAGGCTGCCGACCGCGCACGGGCCGAATACCCGCCGCACCCCGAGCTTGCGCAGCGCCCACATGTTGGCCCGGTACGGCACGGTGTGCGCCGAGTATTCGTGGGCGGCGCCGTGGCGGGGCAGGAAGGCGACCTCGTGCCCGCCGACGCTGCCGAGCGTGATCTGCGCGCTGGGCCGGCCGTAGGGGGTGTCCACGGCGACGGTGCGAGCGCCGGATCCGAGAAACGTGTAGAAGCCGCTGCCGCCGATGACCCCGAGCATCCGCCCATTCTGGTTCATGGCTGTCGGCGGGAACGCTGCAGGATGTTGCAGGATGGTGCCGTGGCCAGTTTCGGGCAGTGGATCTCGGGGGCGCGGCCGCGGACGCTGCCCAACGCGGTGGCGCCCGTCGTCGCGGGCACCGGCGCCGCGGCGTGGCTGAGCGCCGCGGTGTGGTGGAAGGCGCTGCTGGCGCTGGCCGTCGCGGTCGCGCTGACGGTCGGCGTCAACTACGCCAACGACTACTCCGACGGCGTCCGCGGCACCGACGACGACCGGGCCGGGCCGGTACGGCTGGTCGGGTCACGGCTGGCCGCGCCGCGCTCGGTGCTGGCTGCGGCGTTGGCCGGCCTGACCGTCGCCGCGGCCGCGGGTGTCACGCTCGCGCTGGTGTCCGCGCCGTGGCTCATCGCCATCGGCCCCGCCTGCATCGCGGGGGCCTGGCTCTACACCGGCGGGTCGAGGCCCTACGGCTACGCCGGCTTCGGCGAGGTCGCGGTGTTCGTGTTCTTCGGCTTGGTCGCCGTGCTGGGCACGGAGTACACCCAGGCGCTGCGGGTGGACTGGGTAGGGCTGGTGCTGGCGGTGTCGGCGGGGGCGCTGTCGTCGTCGGTCCTGGTGGCCAACAACCTGCGCGACATCCCCACCGACGCGCGCTCGCACAAGATCACCCTGGCGGTGCGCCTCGGCGATGCCCGCACCCGCACGCTGTATCAGGCGCTGCTGACGACCGCCGGGGCGCTGACCTTGGTGTTGACGGCGGCAACCCCGTGGTGCGCCCTCGGTTTGGCGGCTACACCCCTGGCGCTGCGGGCCGTCGGGCCGGTGCGATCCGGCCGCACCGGCCCCGCGCTGATCCCTGTGCTCCGCGACACCGGCCTGGCGATGATCGTCTGGGCGCTCGCGGTGGCACTGGCGCTGGCGCTGGCGCGTTGATCGGGCTAGTCCTCGGCGACATCCTCACCGACGTCCTCGCCGCGCAGCCGGGCTTGCAGCTGTTGTCGTTCCCGGCGACGGCGTTCACCGACGGTCACGAGCGCCGCGGTCGCGCGTCGGCGCAGCGGGCCGAACAACCAGATGCCGAGCGGCATCGCGATGATCAACGCGAACAGCGCGGCAACGATGACGGGGAACTGGGCTACCCCCAGCAGCCGCGCAATCCCGTAGATGGCACCGGTGAGCACGACCACGAGAAGCAACCGCGCTGCCGCGTAGGGCAAGACACCGCCGATCACACCGACGCTTCGGTCTTCGGCGCCTTCGATGCCGTCGTCGATCGGATCTTCTCCCACGGGTCGAGCCTACGACGCGGGTATATTCGCCCAAGGAGGTGTTGAGTGCTCTACTTGCTCGTCGTCCTGGTTCTGGGGACCCTCATCTACGTCGGCTGGCGTGCGGCGCGGATGCAGAACAACCGGCCCAAGAGTCGCGTCATCGGGCCCGACGACGATCCCGACTTCCTCCGACGATTGGGCCATGGGGACAACAACCCTCACTGAACGCTCTCAGACCGGCCCCGGGTTGCGCTGGTCTCCACCGAACCCGTCGGCGACGACGGCCGCCAGCTCGACCAGCGCCTCGCGCGTCTCCCGCCGCAAACGGTCCAGGCTGATCTCGGCACCCTCCTCGAGATGAGGGTCGAACGGAATGGTCTGCACGGCGCGGCACCGGCGCGCGAAGTGGTCGACCACCTTGTCCATGTCGACCTTGCCCGTCCGCGGGCGCACCGCGTTGATCACGGCGATCGCGTCGCGCACCAGATGTTCGTGGCCGTGTGCGTCCAGCCAATCCAGCGTCGCCGAGGCGCTCCGCGCGCCGTCGATGGAGCCCGAGCTGACGACGACAAGTCCGTCGGCCTTGTTCAACACCGACGACATCGCCGAGTGCAGGAGCCCGGTGCCGCAGTCGGTGAGCACCAATCCGTAGAACCGCTCCAGGATGTCCAGGGTGCGGTCGTAGTCGGCGGCGCTGAACGCCTCCGACACCGCGGGGTCGGTCTCCGACGCCAGCACCTCCAGCCCGCTCGGCCCCTTGGAGGTGTACCGGCGGACGTCGCTGTAGCGTTCCACGCTTCCGGCGTCGTGCAACAGCTCGCGCACGGTCGCCGCCGTCTCCAGCGGCACCTTCTGGCTCAGGGTGCCGCGGTCGGGGTTGGCGTCGACGGCCACCACCCGGTCGCCGCGGATGTCGGCGAAGGTCGCGCCCAGCGTGGCGGCGATCGTGGTCTTGCCCACCCCTCCCTTCAGCGACAGAAACGCGATCCGGTAGCAACCCCGCAGCGGCCGGTTGACCTGGGCCACCAGGTTGTTGTAACGCGCGGCCCGGGCGCTCTCGCCGACATTGATCAGCCCGTTGGACAACACGTACAGCAACCGGCGCCAGCCCTCGGTGGGCGGCGGTTTCACCGGGCGCAACAGCATGCTGGTGGACAGCTCCGGGTATGGGGTGTGCGGCAGCGGCTCGGGACGGCGCGGCCCCGAAGGCACGGCTGGCACCGGATGGACTGCCGGCACCGGATGGATCTCCGTGGGCTCCGCCTCCGCCGGTCCGGTGTAGTAGGCGCCGTAGGCCGTCGGGTCGACCCGCGTCATCCCGGTGGCCGGGGTGGACGGCCACTGAGACGCGCCGGGCGGCATACCGGTCTGCCTGCCCGGGCCGGAGAGCCGCCGCTCGGTGCGGAAACCGGTGAAGGCGCGGGTCGGGGCGTCGCCGCTGGGCTCCGCCGGTGCCGCACCCTGCTGTCCGGGAGGCCCCTGGACAGGCAACCGCCTGGTGTGCTGATCGGGCCCTTCGACGCCCGTCGTCGGCTCCTCGGACACGTGCACTCCCCCTGGATCGGTGATGTGGTCGGTCGCCCGTATGTCAGCCCACGCCCGCATACGAATGCAGGCCCACGGTCACCAGATTAACGAAGAACAGGTTGAAGACCATGGCCACGAACCCCACGACGTTGATCCAGGCCGCTTTCCTGTCCCGCCACCCTGCGGTCGACCGCGCGTGCAGGTAGGCCGCGTACACCACCCACGCGACGAAAGACACCGTCTCCTTGGGATCCCAACCCCAATACCTGCCCCAGGCCTCTTCGGCCCAGATGGCGCCGAAGATCACGCCGAAACCGAACACCGGGAACGCGAAGATCGTGGTGCGGTAGGCGATGCGGTCCAGCGTCTGCGCATCCGGGAACCGCTGCACGACTCGGGCCAGGGTGCCCTCGGCGTCCCGGCTCTCGGGGTCCCCGAACCGCGACGTCCGCAACAGGAACAGCACACTGGCGATGCCGGCGACCATGAACACCCCCGACCCGAGGCTGACCACCGACACGTGGATGGGCAGCCAGTAGGACTGCAGCGCGGGCATCACCGGAGCGGCGTTGGTATAGAGCCAGCGGCCCGACACCGTCAGCAGGATCAGGATCGGCACCAGTAGGAAGACCCACAGCGGGCGGTGCTGGGGACGACGCAGCATGACGGCGCCGGCGAGCAGGCCGCACAGACACGTCAGGTTGATGAACTCGTACATGTTGCCCCACGGCGGGCGCAGGGTGGCCAGACCGCGCAGCACGACACAGGCCAGCAGGAGCCCGATGCCGAGGTACACCACGGCCAGCCCGGCCCGACCGGTGCGTTCGTCGATGGGCCGCACGGGGAGAGCGTCCACGATGCCGGGAACGGCGCTGTCGGCGCCGACGGAGCCCGCTGCCACCCGCTCGCGGCGGTCCACGCGGCGCCCGCCGGCGTAGGCCAGCTCGACGGCGAGCAACAGCAATGCGACCACCAGGGCCACCACGGCCGAGGTGAATGCCCAGTCCGAGTAGCGTGCCAGGGAGACGTTGACGTGCAGGGTGTTCATGTGATGTCCACCTGAGAACTCCTTACGGACGCGGGGGGAGCCTCGCTGCCGCCGGGGTCGCCGAGGCCGGCCAGCAGTCGCCCGGTCAGTCGCTCGAACTCGTCGCCCCAACCGGCGTTGTCGGTGCGGGCCAGACCACCCATTTCGACGTTCACCGTACCCGGGGCCGTTTCGCCGGCCGGTGTGAGACGGACCCACACCCGGCGCCGGCGCACCAGCAGCGACATCACCAGACCGGCCATCATCGTGACGGCGAAAACCAGCACCCAGACCTGACCCGGATCGTGGGAGACCTGCAGGTTCACGAACGGCACCGCGCCGTCGAAGCGGACGACGGTGCCCGCCGCGGGGCCCTGCTGGATCCGGACCTCCTGGCCGGGGCGCAGGTTGACCCGCTTCTCCCGGGTCAGCCGGCCCTGCTGGAGCAACCGCGGGTCCAGGGTGAACAGCGACTGAGGCCGGCCGCTGTCCAGCCCGGTGTCGCCGCGGTAGACGTCGACGGCCACCGCGGGGGCGGTCAGGGCCGGGAATCGCGAGGACAGCAGCGTGCCGTCGAGCTGCTCGGTCGGCGCGAGCAGGCCCTGGATCGCGATCTGGTGTTTACGGCGCTCGATGGGGTCGGGGTAGGTGCCGGCGGGCGGGTCGATGCGCACCACGCCCGACGACAGCAGGGTGCGCGGGTTGTCGGGCCGCCACTGCACGGTCGACGTGCGGGTCTGACCGTCCGGGAATGTCACGGTGAAGGTGGGAGCGTATCCGTGGCCCTGCAGGTAGATGCGGTCGCCGCCGACGCGCAGCGGGTGGTTGACCTCCAGCCGGTAGGGATGCCAGCTGTCGGCGGCGAGGTCACCGCCCGCCTGGTAGGCGATGTCGGCGACGTAGGAGGTGGCCTGCCCGGACGGCAGGTAGTGCGCCGCGAAGTCGTCGACCCGGATGCAGATCGGGTGCAGCGACGTGCCGTCGACGGTGTTTCCGGCCCGAAACGAATCGAACGCGGCCGGAGAGGCCGAGCAGAAACCGGGTCCGCCGTCGGCGATGACGATCACGTTGCCCTCGTAGCCGAACAGTTTGCCGACGGCCACCGCGACCAGCAGGCCCAGCAGCGAGAAGTGGAACGCCAGGTTGCCGAACTCGCGCAGATAGCCCTTCTCCGCGGCCACTTCGACGGTGTCGGGCGCACCGCCAGCCTGCTGGCGGATGGCGGTGCGCCAGCCGCGCAGCCGCCCGGCGATCGTGTTGGCCAGGGCGTTCAGCTCCCCGGAGCCGGCGTGCAGCTGCGCTTCGGCGTGCTTGGGTAGCCGGGTCAGGTTGCGCGGCGCGGCCACCGGTGTGGCGCGCAGGCTGTGCGCGTGCTCGATCATGCGCGGGGTGAGACACCCCATTAGCGAGACGAACAGCAGCACGTACACGGCGGTGAACCAGAAGCTGGAGAACACGTCGAAGGCCTGCAGGCGGTCCAGCCATGGGCCGATCAGCGGGTGGGACGCGATGTAGTCGTCGACCTTGCCGGCGTTGAGGCTGCGCTGGGGCAGCAGCGCACCGGGGATGGCGCCCAGTGCGAGCAGCACCAGCAGCACCAGCGCGGTGCCCATCGAGGTCAGCGTGCGCCAGGTGTTGCGCCCCCAGGCGAGTACCCGCCTCAAATCGGCAGCCTGACGTCGGAGACGAACGCGTCGCGCAGCCACGACACGACGTCGTTCCACACCCCGGTGACCAGCAGCGCGCCGACCGCGATCAGCAGCGCGCCGCCGAAGATCTGGATGCCGCGGGTGTGCCGCCGCAGCCAGCTCACGCCGGCCACCGCCCCCGCCGAGCCGAATGCCAGCGCCACGAACGGGATTCCCAAACCCAGGCAGTAGGCGATGACCAGCACGATCCCGCGAACGACGTTGGCCCCCTGGGTGGCCGAGGCCACCGTGATCACCCCGGTCAGCGTGGGGCCCAGGCACGGCGTCCAGCCCAGTGCGAACACCGCGCCGAGCAGCGGCGCACCGGCCACCGTCGTGAACTGCCGCGGGCGCAACCGCGCTTGCCGCTGCAGCGCCGGGATCAGGCCCACGAACACCAGCCCCATCACGATGGTCAGCACGCCGCCCACCCGCTGCAGCAGCAACTGGTTGGTGATCAGCGTGGTCGTCATGCCCAGCACGGCGACGGTGCCCAGCACGAACACGGTCGTGAACCCGGCGACGAACAACGCGGCCGACCCCGCGACCCGCCACCGGGCCGAACTCGCGGGGCGCCACACGGCGTGGTGCGCACCCGGTGGCGGCTGCGCGTCCACCCCGACCACGGCCGCCAGATACGACAGGTAGCCCGGCACCAGCGGCACCACGCACGGTGAGGCGAACGACACCAGCCCGGCGAGCAGGCACACGCCGAGGGCCAGCACCAGCGGCCCGGCAGCGGCGATGTGGGCGAAGCCGCTCATCGCGACGCGGCCTCGCCGGACGGGGACTCGCGGGCCACCCGCTCCACCACCGGCTGCAGGTCCTCGGCGAGCAACTCCCGCAGGAACACCGCCGCCACCCGGTGCCGGCGGTCCAGCACCAGCGTGGACGGGATCACGGTGGTCGGGTACTTGCCGCCGAACGCGATCAGCGTGCGCATCGCCGGGTCGTAGATGGACGGGTAGGTCACGTGCCGGTCGTCGACGAAGTCCAAGGCGGCCCGGCGGCTGTTGTCGCGGACGTCGATGCCCAGGAACGACACGCCCGAATCGCGGGTGGCGTCATAGACACGCTGCAGTTGGGCGACCTCGGCCCGGCACGGACCGCACCACTGGCCCCACACGTTGACCACCACGACACGGTCGGGGAAGTCCTGCAGCGACAGCGTGCGCGTCGGGTCGGCCAGGTCCGGCCCTGACAGCGGGCCCGGACGGCCACGGCTGGACGGCGGGTCGTAGTAGATGTCGGTCTTGCCACCGGGTGAGACGAACTCGAACGTGCCGCCCTGGGCCACCGCATCGCGGCCGTTGCAGCCGGCCAGCAGCGCGGCCACCAGCGCCGCCGCCACCGCCAGGCGCCGCTTCGGGGTCAGCTTCGGGCTCAACTTCGGGGTCAGATTCGGGGTCAACAAGGCGCCGCCGGCTCGGAGTACTCGACGTCGATCAGGCGGTCGCCGTCATAGACCAGGGTGGTGACCGAGGCCAGCCCGCACTCGCGGCGCCGCGGGTCGTGCCAGAGCCGCCTGCCGGTCAGGTGCAGCCGCAGCGTCCACACCGGCAGTTGGTGGCTCACGCAGACCACCTCCTGACCCGCGCCACGGGCGCGCGCCTTGTCCACCGCGCTGCTCATCCGCGCCGCGATCTCGACGTAGGGCTCACCCCAGGACGGGGTGAACGGGTTGCGCAGGCGCCACCAGAACCGGGGGTCGCGCCACGCGCCGTCGCCCGGGCTGACGCAGCAGCCCTCGAAGACGTTGGCCGACTCGATCAGGTCGGCGTCGGTGTCGACGGACAGGTTGTGCAGGGCCGCGATCGGTGCGGCGGTCTCCTGGGCCCGCTGCAGCGGGGACGCGATCACCGCGGCGATGTCGCGGCCGGCCATCGCGCCGGCGACGGCGGCCGCCTGCGCCCTGCCCTGCTCGGACAGGCGGAACCCGGGCAGCCGGCCGTAGAGGATCCCGTTCGGGTTATGCACCTCGCCGTGACGTATCACGTGCACCCGGGTGTGTTCGGCCATCAGGGTCGGTCCTCTCCGGTGGCCGCCGCGGCCGCGCGGGCGGCGTGGGGCAGCGCCGCGGCGATGGTGTCGAACGCGGCCTCGTCCAGCGCGGCCGAGACGAACCACGCCTCGAAGGCGCTGCATGGAGGGTAGACGCCGGCGTCCAGCAGGGCGTGGAAGAAGGCCGGAAAGCGCCACGTCTGGCTGGCGCGTGCGGCGGTGAAGTCGGTCACCGGCGCCTCGGCGAAAAACACGCTGAACATGTTGCCGGCCCGCGGAATCCGATGCGCCACACCGGCATCGGTGAGCGACTCGGACAGCATCGCGGTCAGGCGGTCGGCGTTGGCGTCCAGCGCGGCGTAGACCGCATCGTCGGCGGCCCGCAGAGTGGCCAGGCCGGCGGCCATCGCCACCGGGTTCCCCGAGAGTGTCCCGGCCTGATACACCGGGCCCAGCGGCGCCAGCCGTTCCATCACCTCCGCGCGCCCGCCGAACGCGGCGGCCGGCAACCCGCCGCTCATCACCTTGCCGAAGGTGAACAGGTCGGCGGCCACGGGATCGATTCCGTACCAACCGCTTCGGCTCACCCGGAAACCGGTCATCACCTCGTCGCTGATGAGCAGCGCCCCGTGCTCGGCGGTGACCGCTCGCAGCGCCGCGTTGTAGCCGGGCGCCGGCGGCACGACGCCCATGTTGCCGGGGCTGGCCTCGGTGATCACCGCCGCGATCTCCTCGCCGAACCGGGCGAAGGTCTGCCGGACCGCCTCGATGTCGTTGTAGGGCAACACGAGGGTGTCGGCCGCGGCCGCCCCGGTGACCCCTGGCGAGGACGGCAGGCCCAGCGTCGCCACCCCGGACCCGGCGTCGGCGAGCAGCGCGTCGGCGTGGCCGTGGTAGCAGCCGGAGAACTTGACAATCTTGGCGCGGCCGGTGAACCCGCGCGCCAGCCGCACCGCGCTCATGGTGGCCTCGGTGCCCGAGTTCACCAGGCGGATCCGCTCGACGGCGGGGACCCGCGCGATGATCTCGGCGGCCAGCTCGCTCTCGGCCGGCGTGGGCGCCCCGAACGACAAGCCCGACGCCGCGGCCCCGGCGACGGCGTCGACGACCGCCGGGTGGGCGTGGCCGAGGATCATCGGACCCCAGGAGCAGACCAGGTCGACGTAGCGGTTGCCGTCGGCGTCGGTGAGCCGGCAGCCGCGCGCCCCGGTGATGAACCGCGGGGTGCCGCCGACGGCGGCGAAGGCGCGGACCGGGGAGTTCACCCCCCCGGGGATGAGCGCGCAGGCGTCGGCGAACAGACGCGCGGACACCGCGGTCGACGTCGTGATCCGCTCCGAACTACCCATGGCCACCAGTGTCCCAGCCCGATCGACACGGTCCACTACAGGGTGTAGCAGACCCGCCGCCTCATGCCCGCCCGCGCTCGCCGCCGACGACCCGCGCAGCTCGACGACTGCGTTGGTGCTCGGTGCCGGTCACGCTACGGCCACCCCGGTCGGATCTTGGCCGACCGGCACGGTGCCGGTGAGGGTGTTGCTGCTCGGGTTGATCACCGACACGGTGTTGCTGCCGGTGTTGGTGACGTAGACGTCCCCGGTCCCCCGTTGCCGCCATTGC
>NZ_JBMIOP010000201.1:0-49959 GCF_049197365.1 Mycobacterium sp. THU-M104 | reverse complement strand
TCGGACTGACCATGGCGCCGCGGCTCGGCGTAGCTGCCGGTGTTGGTCTGATCCTGTTTTTCACCGGTGCCCTCGTCGCCCACATCCGAGCCCGCGTCTTCTACAACATCGCATTCCCGGGTCTGTACCTGCTCCTCGCGGTAGCGTCAGCCGCCTACATGATTCATATCGCGGTCGGATCGTGACTCACATTCACTGCAACGACATTCACTGCAACGACATTCACTGCAACGACATTCACTGCAACTACCGCCGCGCGCATGGCGCATCCGCCGGCCGACCGCAGATGTCGTCGAGTACCGCCTCCTGGGGGCGATGATCGGCTCAGCGCAACTCGGCGATCACCTTCGAGAAGTTGTCGATGTGGTTGTCCTGCACGGTGAATGACGTGATCCCATACGTTTCGCGGTAGCCGCGCAACGTGTCGGCCATCTCGCGCGGCGTCCCGCTGAGCACCGAGGGCATGCGCAGCAGTTCGTCATCGGAGAGCTCCGAGGCGTACCTGCGGGTCATCGTCAAGTCGGGCACGCGCGAACCGTCGGTCGGCACGGCGGTGATGGCCAGATTGAGCTCCAGCGAGGCGAACCGGGCACCGGCAGCGCTGCGCACGAAGTCGACACGCTCGGCCAGCGGGTCGTCGACGTCTCGGACCCGGGAACCGGTCAGGCCGATGACGGTGGCGTGCCGGGCGGCCAGGGTCAGCACCCGGTCGCCGTTGCCGGCGATCAGGATCGGCATCGTGGGGTGGTGCTCCTTGAGGTACGTCGTCATGTGCTCGAGGTAGTCGACCCGGGCGCCGGCGCTCGGGTACGGCAGCTCGGCCGCCTCGAACTCCTCGCGGACGTAGCCGGTGCCCAGCCCGGCCTCGAGGCGGCCGTCGCTGAGCACGTCGAGGGCCTGAAGGTCCCTGCTGAGCAGGGCCGGCTTGTAGAAGGCGGCATTGAGCACATACATGCTCATCCGCATCCGTGTGGTGATCATCGCGGCCGCGGTCAGTGTCGGGAACGGTGCGGCTGCGCCGATGTGGTCAGGTACGCACAGCACGTCGAAGCCGGAATCCTCGGCGCGCTTGACCTTCTCCTGCAACCCCTCGCGGGATTTGAAGAAGCGCATGCTCATCCCGAAGCGAAAATCCTTGGCCACCAACAACCTCCGTTTAACAGTAGGAAAAACTCACCAACGGTTGGCCGCGTCCACCAACCCTCGCACCAAGCCGGCGGTGACCGGCGGCAATCCGTCGTCGCCGGGCGGTGGCCTGCGCGGTCCGAGGCCCCGGACGCGCACGGACAACTCGAGCTGGGCCCCGCCGTCACGCACGCGGTTGACGGGGTTGTCCGGATGCAGGCCGCGCAGTGCGCGCGGGATCTTGTCGAGTTCCGTGACAACCTGATATCCGCTCAGCCGGACGTGCTGGGCCAGGTGGGTGGCCAGTGCACGGTTGCGGCCACCGGCCAGCAGCTGGGTACTGCGCCCGATGCGGCCGTAGCCGTGCAGCGAGACCGCGACGTCGACGTGGTCCACGAACTCGGCGAGCCGCGCCGACTCGGTGGGGTCGAACAAGGCCGAGGGCAGGTGGTGCGGGTAACGGTCGGGATGGCGCAGCACGTACAGCGAGGCCCCGGCGGCGTCTGCGGCGCGTTCGGCGATGGCGTCGGTCATCTTCTCGAGGCCCCCGTGAATCGCGAGAAAGCCGAAGCGCGAGCGCATTCGGCTGACCTCCACCATCCCGGGCTCGCTCAGCAGCTCCGAAAGCGACTGTGGTGCAAGCCCGATGGCTGGTACCTCGCGCTTCCAGTGCGCGGGATCCCACCGGTGCAGAAACGAGATCCAGCGCTGTGGCAGGCCGTGGTGGACGGCGCCGTCGATGATGAGTGGCAGGTAGCCCGGCCGCGGTGGGCCGGGAATCACCCGGTGGTCGATGTACACCCAGGCCGGCGTGCGGCTCCCGTCGGTGGCCACGGTCAGCCGCTCGCGCCGGTAACGTGCGGGCACGCCCTCGGCCGCGTCGAGGGCGGCCAGGTCGCTGTCGGAGATCTGCCAGAGCACCCCGTGCACCTGGCTGCCGGCAAGAGGCTCGATGGTGGCAACGCCGCGCTGGTTGATGAGCCAGTCGTGATCGGCGAGCACGGCCGGCCGCGGATCGGCCGCATCGGGACAGCGCAGCGCCATCTGACTGACGCACAGGTTCGATCCGTATGCGAAGTAAGGATGCCGCCGGGCCGGCATCTAGCCGGCCACCGTCAGCCAGATCAGCACCACGTTGAGCAGACTAACCATCACCGCGACCGCCCACCCGATAACGGTGGTGACGGCATGGTTGGCGTCGGCGCCCATCAGCCGGCGGTCGCTGGTGAGCCTGATCAGGGGAAGTACCGCGAACGGTATCCCGAACGACAGCACGACCTGCGAGAGCACCAGCGCGCGGGTGGGGTCGAACCCGAACGCCAGGATCGCCAGGGCGGGGCACACCGTGACCAGGCGGCGCACCACCATCGGCACGGACCGGTGCAGCAGCCCCTGCATGATCATGGCGCCGGCATAGGCGCCCACCGATGACGACGCGAGTCCCGAGGCAAGCAGACCGATGGCGAACAGCATCGCGATGGCCGGCCCCAAAGTGTCGTGGATGGCGCCGTAGGCGCCGTCGATGGACACGCTGATGTCGCGGTGTTCCAGGTTGATCGCGGCGACCAGCAGCATCGCCGCGTTCACCGTCCCGGCAACCGCCATCGCCAGCACCACGTCGAGGCGGGTGACACGCAGCAGCATGTCCCGGCGCGGGCCCTGGTCGGGATGCCCGTGCCGGTCGAGGGCCAGACCGGAGTGCAGGTACACCGCGTGCGGCATCACCGTCGCGCCCAGGATCGCGGCGGCCAGCAACACGCTCTCGCTGCCCCGGAAGCGCGGCAGCAGCCCGCCGATGACGGCGCCGGGCGGGGGCGTCTTGACGAAGAAGCTCGCCGCGAAGCCGATCGCGATCACGAGCAGCAAACCGGTGATCACGCGCTCGAAGACGATCTGGCCGCGGCGGTCCTGGACCGCCAGCAACAGCAGGGACACGACTCCGGTGACGATCCCGCCGATCAGCAGCGGCAGGCCGAACAGGATGCGCAAGGCGATGGCACCGCCGATGACTTCGGCTACGTCGGTCGCGATCGCGACGATCTCGGCCTGGATCCAGTAGGCCAGCCGCGCCGGACGGTTCATCCGCCCGCCGATCGCGGCAGGCAGCGAACGGCCGGTCACCAGCCCGAGCTTGGCCGACAGGTACTGGACCAGGCCCGCCAGCAAGTTGGCCGCCACGATGACCCAGAGCAGCAGGTAGCCGAACTGCGCGCCGGCGCTGACGTTGGCGGCGACGTTGCCGGGGTCGACGTAGGCGATGGCGGCGACGAACGCGGGCCCGAGCAGATACCAACTCGTCTTGAGCCCGGACCGGGTGCCCTGCGCCAACCTGTCGACCCCCTCGATTCAGTTTCCCGAACAAAAAAGTAAGGTTATCCGAATTCGCCGACGTGCGGTCCCGCCCGGGCCCGGCGTGCGGGTTTTGGCGTCACCCGGGGATCACCCGCGGATGTAGAGCCCGCGGCCGGTGATCAGCGGCAAATCCAGTGTGGTCCGGATACCGGCCGGCGCGGCAACCACTGCGGGAATCGCGTTGACGACCCGCATCGCGGTGGCGACCAGCCCGGCGTGGTTGTGGTCGCCGAGGCGGCTGCCCAGGCAGACGTCCATAGCATAGGACGGTTCGCCGGTGATCTCGATGCGGTAGGAGCCGCCCGGCTGTGCGGGCTGAGGCCAGTCGGGGCACAGGTCCTCTCGCAGCCGGGTCACATGCTCGAGCACGACGACGGGATCGCCGTCGACCATCCCGAACACCTCGAAGCGCAACGCCGCCGCGGTCCCCTTGGCGATATGACCCGAGGCGATGTCGAAGTCCTCGGGTGCCGGTTCGCGGACGTAGACTTCGGCGACCTCGTCGAGCGTCACCCCCAGGCCCGCCGCCAGCTGCCGCACGACCGAACCCCACGCCATGCTCAGCACACCGGTCTGCAGCAGCATCGGAATCTCGTCGAGCGGCTTGCCGAAGCCCATCACGTCGAACATGACGGTGCGGCTGTCGTAGGTGGCGTAGTCGACGATCTCCATGCAGCGGATCTGCTGGATGTTCTGGCAGGTGCCCGCCAGGGCCAGCGGCAGCAGGTCGTTGGCGAAGCCGGGGTCGATCCCGTTGACAAACAGGCTCGAATTGCCTTCCTGCGCAGCAGCTTCCAGTGGTGCGATCAGATCCTCGGGGATCACCTGCCACGGATACTGCAGAAAGACCGGACCGCTGCCGACCACGTTGACGCCCGCCGCCAGGATGCGCCGATAGTCGTCGAGGGCCTCGGGCAGGCGGTGGTCGGCCAGCGCGGTGTAGACGGCGCACCGCGGTCCGGTGGCCAGCACGGCGTCCAGATCGGTGCTGGCCAGCACGCCGGTCGTCTCCGTCAGGCCGGCAAGCTGTGCCGCATCCTTGCCGGACTTGGCCTCCGAGGACACCCAGACGCCGGTGAGCTCGAACTGCGGATTGGTGATCAGCGCCTTCAGCGCGTGGACGCCGACGTTGCCGGTGCCGAGTTGGACGACGGGTATTGGCATGACTGCTCCTCTAGAGGTCGGGTTTCACAGGTCGGGCACGGGTATGTCGAGATTGGGGTAGGTGAGACCGCCGTCGACCTCCAGCGTCTTGCCGGTGAGGAAGCTACCGGCGGGCGACGCCAAATAGACTGCGGCGGCGGCAATGTCGGCCGTGTCGCCCAGGCGGCGCATCGGCGTCGCCTTCTCCATCGGCGCGCGCAGCTCGTCGTTGGAGGCCACCACGTCCAGCGCGGAGGTCAGGATCGAGCCCGGCGCGATGGCGTTGACCCGGATGCGCGGGCACAGATCCAGGGCGGACAGCCGCGTGTAGTGGGACAGGGCGGCCTTGGCGGTGCCGTAGGCAGCGAACCCCCGCCCGGCCAGGCGGCCCATGGTGGAGGTGATGTTGATGATGCTGCCGCCGCCGGAGTGCTCGAGCATCAGCGGCGCCGCCGCGACGGTCAGCGCATGCGCGGTGGCGACGTTGAAGGTGAATGCGTCCTTGAGGTCCTGGGTCGAGGTGGTCAGCAGCGTGTTGGGCATGGTCCCGCCGACGTTGTTGACCGCGATGTCCAGGCGGCCGAACGCCTCGACGGCCTGAGCGGCCAGGTGCGCGGTCGCTTCCGGGTGGGCCAGGTCGGCGGCGACGGTGTGCGCGCGGCGACCGGTGGCGCGCACCTGTTCGGCGACGGCGTCTAGTTGGGACTGGGTGCGCGACGCGATGAGGACGTCGGCGCCGGCTTCGGCGAAAGCCACGGCGATGGCGGCACCGATGCCGCGGCCGGCACCGGTGATGACGGCGACTTTGTCGTCGAGGCGGAACCTGTCGAGGATCATTGCGGCCTTTCTTCGTTGAGTCGTGGGCCGAACGGTAGCAAGCTCCGCCGTCCCGGCGAAGGTCTTTTCTGGAACAGGTTCTAGTTTTGCACAAGGGCGCGCGGATGTGACGTGCGCCATAGCGGTAACGTCGGCGTCTGAGTTGAACGGGCGGAGTCCGTGCTCGGCAGCAACCGACGTTTGCGCGCCGTTAACCTTGGTCCTGTTAGCTTCGGGGCTGCAAGGAAGACGGCTGGTCGGCGGGTCGCGGCTGCGTGCGGCGACGATCACCTCCCATCCCTACCGTGAGGATGTGAATGAAACTCAACCGATTTGGCGCCACGCTGGGTGTCCTGACCGCCGGGGTGCTGGTTGTGTCGGGATGCGGCAGCGACAACAACTCCAACGCGGGGCACGCGACGACGGGCCAGTCGTCAGCGAACGTGAGCTGCGGCGGAAAGAAGGCGCTGAAGGCAAGCGGATCGACGGCGCAGGCGAACGCGATGACCCGCTTCGCCAACGCGTTCGAGCAGGCCTGCCCCGGCCAGACCCTGAACTACACCCCCAACGGCTCGGGCGCCGGGATCACCGAATTCACGGGTAACCAAACCGATTTCGGCGGCTCAGACTCACCGTTGACCGCCCAGGAACACACCAAGGCGCAGCAGCGCTGCGGCTCGCCGGCGTGGGACCTGCCGGTGGTGTTCGGCCCGATCGCGATCACCTACAACGTCAAGGGCCTCGCTTCGCTCAATCTCGACGGCCCCACCGCGGCGAAGATCTTCAACGGCGCCATCACCACCTGGAACGCCCCGGCCATCCAGAAGCTGAACGCGGGCGCCACCCTGCCCGCGGAGCCGATCCACGTGGTGTTCCGCAACGACCAGTCGGGGACCACCGACAACTTCCAGCAATACCTCGATGCGGCCTCCGACGGCGCGTGGGGCAAGGGCGCCGGCAAGACGTTCAACGGCGGCGCCGGCGAGGGCGCCAAGGGCAACGACGGCACGTCGGCGGCGATCAAGGCCACCGAGGGTTCGATCACCTACAACGAATGGGCGTTCGCTCAGGCCCAGAAGCTGAACATGGCCAAGATCGTCACGTCGGCGGGTCCGGACCCGGTGGCGATCAGTGCCGACTCGGTGGGTAAGACGATCTCCGCGGCCACCATCGAGGGGCAGGGCAACGACATGGTGCTCGACACGCTGTCGTTCTACAAGCCGACGCAGGCCGGCTCCTACCCGATCGTCCTGGCGACCTACGAGATCGTCTGTTCGAAATACCCCGACCCGCAGGTCGGCACGGCCGTGAAGGCATTCCTGCAAAGCACCATCGGCGCAGGGCAGAATGGGCTGGCCAACAACGGATACATCCCCATTCCCGACGCGTTCAAATCCAGGCTGTCGACGTCGGTGAACGCCATCAGCTGACCCCGGGACGTCATGACGCCAACAACGGTATCCACCCCGCCGAGCAGTCGGTCCGCTGCGCCGGCGGCGGCCGACACCCGCGCGGGTCGGCGCGGCGACCAGCTGTTCAAGTCGGTCGCCGTGGCGGCCGGCGCGACGATCGTCATCGCGATCGCGATGATCGCGACCTTCTTGTTGATCCGTGCCGTCCCGTCGCTGCGCGCCAACCACGCGAACTTCTTCACCAGCGCCGACTTCAACACCACCAACCCCGACAAGCTGGCGTTCGGCATCCGCGAGCTGTTCATGGTCACCGTGCTGAGCTCGTTCACCGCGCTGGTGTCGGCCGTGCCGATCGCGATCGGGATCGCGGTGTTCCTCACCCAGTACGCGCCGGCACGGCTGTCCCGCCCGTTCGGCGCGATGGTGGACTTACTGGCCGCGGTGCCCTCGATCGTCTTCGGGCTGTGGGGGATTTTCGTGCTGGCGCCCCAGCTCGAGCCGGTCGCGAAATTCCTCAACCGCAACCTCGGGTGGTTCTTTCTGTTCAAGCACGGCAACGTCTCGCTGGCCGGCGGCGGCACCATCTTCACCGCCGGCATCGTGCTCTCGGTGATGATCCTGCCGATCATCACCTCGGTGTCGCGCGAGGCGTTCCGCCAGACGCCCGACATCCAGAAGGAAGCCGCTCAGGCGCTCGGCGCCACGAAGTGGGAGGTGGTGCGGATGACTGTGCTGCCCTTCGGACGCAGCGGCGTCATCGCGGCGTCGATGCTGGGCCTGGGCCGGGCTCTGGGGGAGACCGTGGCGGTGCTGATCATCCTGCGTTCGGCCGCTCAACCGGGTCAGTGGTCGTTGTTCGACGGTGGCTACACCTTCGCGTCCAAGATAGCGTCGGCGGCGGCCGAGTTCAGCCGGCCGCTGCCCACCGGCGCCTACATCGCGGCGGGTTTCGCCCTGTTCGTCCTGACGTTCGCGGTCAACGGCCTCGCCCGTGCGATCGCCGGCGGAAAGGTCAACGGATGATCCGCACCGGCGTCGAGGAAGGGCCGAACTCGTGACCGCCGACGCGTTCGACCGGCCCGTCAAGGCGGACGTCTTTCACCGTCTGAGCTTGCGACGGCGCGTCAGCAACAACGTCGCCACCGCGTTCTTCCTGGCCTCCTTCGTCATGGCGCTGGTGCCGCTGTTGTGGGTGCTCTCGGTCGTGGTGTCGCGGGGCTGGTATGCCGTCACCCGGGCGGGCTGGTGGACGCACTCGCTGCGCGGCGTGCTGCCCGAACAGTTCGCCGGCGGCATCTACCACGCGCTGTACGGGACGCTGGTTCAGTCGGGGGTGGCCGCCTTCCTGTCGGTGCCGCTGGGCCTGATGGTCGCGGTCTACCTGGTGGAATACGGCTCCGGCAGACTGCCGCGGTTGACGACCTTCATGGTCGATGTGCTGGCCGGGGTCCCGTCGATCGTGGCAGCGCTGTTCATCTTCAGCCTCTGGATCGTCACGCTGGGATTCCAGCAGAGCTCCCTTGCCGTGTCGTTGGCGTTGGTGCTGCTGATGCTGCCGGTGGTGGTGCGCTCCGCCGAGGAGATGCTGAGGCTGGTGCCCGACGATCTGCGCGAGGCCAGCTACGCGCTGGGTGTCACGAAGCGGAAGACCGTCGTGCGGATCGTCTTCCCGATCGCGATGCCCGGCATCGTCGCAGGTGTCCTGCTGTCCGTCGCGCGCGTCATCGGCGAGACCGCGCCGGTGCTCGTGCTGGTGGGGTACAGCCGCTCGATCAACTTCGACGTCCTGCACGGCAACATGGCCTCGCTGCCGCTGTTGATCTACACCGAACTCACCAACCCCGAACGAGCCGGTTTCCTGCGTATCTGGGGCGCGGCCCTGAGCCTGATCATCATCGTGGGCGTCATCAACCTCATCGCCGCGGCGGCCCGTTTCGTCGCGAACCGGCGTCGCTGAACGGCGCGCGGGACTGCTCGGCCGCCGAGTCGTTCGCAGCTGTTTTGCCGTCGCTGTCTCAGCGGCCGCCCGAACGTGCCTTCACGCTGGCTTCCAGCTTGGCGAGCAGGTCGGAGACGTCTTCGGCCTCGTCGAGATCCCTGGGTCGTTCCTCTGTGGTGAACGCTTCCCCGCCTTCGAGTTTGGCGTCGATGAGCTCCTGGAGCTGCTCCTGGTAGGTGTCGTGATAACGGGCCGGGTTGAACTCCTCGGTCATCGACTCCACGACCTGCCCGGCCATGGTGAGCTCAGCGGGTTTGATCTCGACCTTCTGGTCCAGTACGGGAAAAGCGGGATCGCGGATCTCGTCGGGCCACAACAGGGTGTGTATCACCATCACGTCGTGTTTGCCGAAGTCCTTGACGCGCAGCGCCGCCAAGCTGGTCTTGTTGCGCAGCGTGAAGTGGACGATCGCCATCCGCTCGGCATCGGCGAGTGCCTTGGCAAGCAGCACATAGGATTTCGGAGACTTCGAGCCGGGCTCGAGGAAATAGCTGCGGTCGAACATCATCGGGTCGACCTCCTCGGCCGGCACGAACTCGAGCACTTCGATCTCGTGGTTGCGTTCCTCGGGCAGGGTCGCGATGTCGTCGTCGGTGATCACCACCATCTGACCGTCCTCGGACTCGTAGGAGCGGGCGAGGTCACCGTAGTCGACCACCTGGCCGCACACCTCGCACACGCGCTGATACCTGATGCGGCCGTTGTCCTCGGCGTGCACCTGGTGGAACCTGATGTCGTGGTCTTCGGTGGCGCTGTACACCTTGACCGGCACGTTGACCAGCCCGAACGCGATCGAGCCCTTCCAGATGGGGCGCATGTAGGTCAGTATGCCCACCCGGTCGGCCCGTTCACAGCGCACCGGGCCGCGTGCGATCCGTCGCGGCGTCCAGCGCTGCGCGGTCGGGCAGGTCGGCGCCGGGCCGGCCGATGGTGAGCGCCGACGCCAGGCTCGCTGTGTGCAGCGCGGTCGTCAGCGCGTCCAGCCCGATCCGGCCGAGGTCGGCCCGCCGCTCGGCGCCGAGCAAACCCAGCCCCCACAGCGCGTCGAGCAGGCCGACGGTGAAGGCGTCGCCGGCGCCGACGGTGTCCACCACCCGGGCCGGCCGGGCCGACACCGCGGCCTCGCCGGCCGCGCACAGCGCCAGCGAGCCTCGCTCGCCCATCGTCACGGCGACGATCGCGGGTCCCGAGGCCAGCCAGGCGCGCATGGTCTGCTGCGGCTCCCGGTCGGGCTCGATCCAGCGCAGGTCCTCGTCGCTGACCTTGACCACGTCGCTGCGCTCGATGAGGCGCTCGATGCGTTGACGGGCCAGGGCTCGGTCCTCGATCAGGGACGGTCGCACGTTGGGGTCGAAGCTGACGGTTGCCGACACCCGGTAGGTCTCCACCAGTGCCGCGACCGCCAGGCACCCCGGGTCGCGCACGGCGGCGATTGATCCGGTGTGCACCAGCAGCGGCGGCGCGACCTCGGGTGTCGCGGACAGCTGCCAGTCCAGGTCGAAAGTGTAGGCAGCCGAGCCGTCGGCGCCGATCGTGGCCACCGACCGCGGCGTCCGGGCTGCGGAGACGCTGCCCGGAACCAGCTGTGCTCCTGCGGCTTTCAGGTGCGCCTCGATGCGATGCCCCGAGTCGTCGTCGCCGATGTGGGTGAGGAAATCGACAGCGTGGCCCAGCCGGGCGAGCCCGACAGCGACGTTGAGGGGGCTGCCTCCGACATGGTCGGTGGTGCCCCGGTGTTTGACGACGTCGATCAGCGCCTCGCCGATCACCAGCGCGTTACTCATGTGGTGTCGACGCTACCGGCTGGCCCAGCCTGCAAGTACGTTGAGGTCATGGGGTCCACGGCGCACGCGCGGGTGAGGCTCACCAACGCCGACAAGGTGCTGTATCCGGCCACCGGGACCACCAAAGCCGACGTGTTCGACTACTACACGCGCATCGCCGAGGTGATGATCCCGCATATCGCCGGCCGCCCCGCCACCCGCAAGCGCTGGCCCGACGGGGTCGATGAGGATTCGTTCTTCGAGAAGCAGCTGGCCTCCTCGGCGCCGGACTGGCTACCGCGCGCCAGCATCGAGCACCGGTCCGGGACGACGACCTATCCGATCATCGACAGCGTGGATGGGCTGGCCTGGATCGCGCAGCAGGCGGCGCTGGAGGTGCACGTGCCGCAGTGGCGGTTCGTCGCCGAACGGACCCGCGGCACGGCCGGGGTGGGGGCACCTCCCGCGTGCGGGGGAATCAAACCCGGCCCCGCCACGCGGCTGGTGTTCGACCTCGACCCTGGTGAGGGCGTGACGATGGCGCAGCTGGCCGAGGTGGCGCTCGCGGTCCGCGACCTGGTCGCCGATATCGGCCTGACCGCCTTCCCGCTGACCAGCGGCAGCAAGGGTGTGCACCTGTACGCGCCGCTGGCCGACCCGGTCAGCAGCCGCGACGCCTCGGCGCTGGCCAAACGCGTTGCGCAGCGTCTGGAAAAGACGATGCCCAGACTCGTCACGGCGACCATGACCAAAAGTCTGCGCGCGGGCAAGGTCTTCGTGGACTGGAGCCAGAACAACGGGGCTAAAACCACCATCGCGCCCTATTCGCTGCGCGGGCGCCGACATCCGACGGTCGCCGCGCCGCGCACCTGGGAGGAACTCGAGGACCCCGCGCTGACCCAGCTGCGCTACGACGAGGTGCTGGCCCGTGTCGAGCGCGATGGCGACCTGCTGGCCCTCCTCGACGCCGGCGCGCCCCTGCCTGACCGGCTGACCGAATACCGCAGCATGCGGGACGCCGCCAACACCCCCGAGCCCGTTCCGATAGTCAAACCGGTTACCGGCCGGGGCACTACGTTCGTCATTCAGGAGCACCACGCCCGCCGGCTGCACTACGACTTCCGGCTGGAGCGCGACGGGGTGCTGGTGTCGTGGGCGGTGCCCAAAAACCTGCCCGAGACGACGTCGGTGAATCGCCTGGCGGTGCACACCGAGGACCACCCGCTCGAGTATGCCGGATTCCAGGGCGTCATCCCCAAGGGGGAGTATGGGGCCGGCACGGTGGTCATCTGGGACTCGGGGACCTACGAGGCCGAGAAGTTCCGCGACGACCCCGCCGAAAAGGGGGAGGTGATCGTCGTCCTGCACGGCAGCCGGATCTCGGGGCGCTACGCGCTGATCCAGACCAACGGCGATCGGTGGCTGGTGCACCGGATGAAGGACCAGAAGTCGTTCGTTTTCGACAAGATAGCGCCGATGCTCGCCACGCACGGTTCGGTGTCGGGGTACCCGGCCGCCCAGTGGGCCTTCGAAGGCAAATGGGACGGCTACCGCCTGCTGGCGGAGGCCGACCATGGCGCGTTGCGGCTGCGGTCCCGGCGTGGCCGCGACGTCACCGCCGAGTATCCGCAGTTCCATTCCCTGGCTGCGGATCTGGCCGACCATCACGTGGTGCTCGACGGCGAGGCCGTCGTCCTGGACCGCTCCGGTGTGCCCAGCTTCCATGCGATGCAGAACCGCGGCCGCGGCGCCCGCGTCGAGTTCTGGGTCTTCGACCTGCTCTACCTGGACGGCCGGTCGCTGCTGCGGGCCCGCTACTCCGACCGGCGCAAGCTGCTGGAGACCCTGGCCGTCGGCACCAATCTCGTTGTTCCCGAACTGGTGCCCGGCGACGGCACGCAGGCGCTGGAGTATTCGGCCGCACACGGGTGGGAGGGCGTGGTGGCCAAGCGGCGCGACTCCACCTACCAGCCCGGCCGGCGGTCGGCGTCGTGGGTCAAGGACAAGCACTGGAACACACAAGAAGTCGTCATCGGCGGCTGGAAGGCCGGCGAAGGCGGGCGCAGCGGTGGCATCGGTTCGTTGCTGATGGGCATCCCCGATGCCGACGGCCTGCGTTTCGCCGGGAAGGTCGGCACCGGATTCACCGAGCGCGATCTGGCGAACCTGAGGAAGACGCTGGCGCCGCTGCACACCGACACGTCGCCGTTCAGCCCGCCGCTGCCCCGCGCCCAGACCAGGCGCGTGACATTCGTCGAGCCGGTGCTGGTGGGCGAGGTTCGCTACAGCGAGTGGACCCCCGATCACCTTCTGCGCCAATCGAGTTGGCGCGGTCTGCGGCCGGACAAGGAACCAAGTGAGGTGGTGCGGGAATGAAATGGGTGACCTATCAAGGCTCGCAGAGCGAGCGCACCGGGGTGCTCTCCAGGCCGCGCTCGGTGCCGGCTCGGCCCTCGGCGACACCGTGATCGGGTCCGGGTCGACCGCGCAGCTGGATGGGCCTTCGCCGAGGTCGTGTCCTTTGTGTCGCGCGGTGCGGGCCCGAGCGCGGGCCGAAGACCGTGAGCAGTACATACAGCGCACTGGCGGTGGCAATGGCGTTGGCCAATAGCGCGACGCCGGTGTTGGTCGGCGAGAGCTGGGCCGTTGTGCTACCCGAGCCGACGACGGCGATGAGCAACGCGGCGGTGCCGAGAAACCCCGCCAGCATGGGGCCCGCCGTCGCTCCCAAGCGCTCGGGGCGGAATCGGCGGCGGCTTGCGGGGCGATTCAGACGGCTCGCGTGAGGCGGCGGGTGAGGTAGAACGGCTCCACCGGGCCGACCACGACCGCGGCGCCCACCGGCCCAGCGGCCGCAATGAGGCGCGTGTCGATGTGCGAGTTCTCGTGATCCCACACCGACTCCCACAGCCCGTGAAAGATGTAGGCGCGCAGGCCGCCATCGGCATGCGCGTTGCGCAGGATCTCGGTGGACAGCGCCCTGCGATAGAGGCGGTTGTCGCGCGTGCCGGCCTGGCCCATGCCCGCTGGGTCGTTCTGCGGCTCGAAAGTGTTTTGAGCCACTTCGAGCAAGGCCATCACCTTGGGCTCCCAGGCTTCGCGGTCGGTGTCGTTGATCATGACGTGGTTTTCCACGGTGACGGTGTCGCGTTCGGGCTGATCCAGCGGAGCGCGCAAAAAGTCTTCGATCTGCTGCGCCGTGGTGTAGATGCCGTGGCGGTCACCCGCGCCCACGGTCTGATACACGGCGCGATAGGCCGCCAGCTCGGGCGACTGCGGCGCGACCCCGGCATGCAACAAGGGTTGCAGGCGCGTGGCGAAGTCGGCCTCAAGATCGGCCACACTGGCGCTGGCCGCGTCGGCGAAGCGGATGAAAAGGCTGTAGAAATAAGGCTGCACGCCCGCTTCAGCACCGTCGAGGTATGCCGTCGCCAGCACGCCTTTGTAGGACTCGGGGTAGTTCTTCACCATGGTCGAATCGCCGCTCATCTGTTTGAGCGAGAGCTGTAGGAAGCTCGGCTTGCCGCGCAGGGCCACACCCAGGGCATCGATGGCGGCGAGCAGGGCGGTGTGCTGCGCGCTGGTCACGCGCAGCTCGGCGTACAGGGTGATGGCGCCGTCGAGCCCGCGCAGGGCTTCGGTCGACCAGGGATGCGCCAGAGCGTTGGCGTGCATGGAAGCCATGGGGGTCGAAGTACCGTTCATGTAACAACACTCCTTAGGTCGGTGGATCGTTTCTCTACACCGACCAGTGCGTCGAAAACCGGAAATGAGAGGACGTCCCGAGTCTCGTGGAGCTTCGGTGGCGGTCCGGTGAGCATCAGGCTGCGCTCACTTCGTCATTGTGCATGATGGGTCCGACAGGTTCGGTGAACTGCTGCTCGAGTGCGATGCGAAGTGCTGTCAGGCGCAGGCGTCCGTTCACGCGGCGGAACTGCTTGCCGGCCGCGACCATCCCGGCCGCGCACCAGCGCAGCGCCATCTTGCCGTTGCGCCAGCGTTTGACGTTGCGGCGTGTTCGCGGCAGATGGAGATCATCGACTCGATGGTGTTGGCCGAGCGCAGGGTGCGGGCCAGCGTGGGCGGTACGCGATCGGCATCGGCGGCGCGCACCCGCGGCCGGCTTCTCACCGCCGGCGCCCACCCGAGGTCACCTCGGCCTCCAGCAGGATCTGCATGACCTGCAGGCCTGCACCGACGGCCAGCGTCAGCAGGCCCTCGGACATGTTCTCGGCGATCTCGGCCATCGCCACGCTCACCTGTTGCGGAATCGCGGCCACGCTGCGTCGCCTAAGGTCTGGGTATGCCTGCTGTGACACTGCAGGCCCTCGATGACAACATCGCCTGCCTCACCCTCAACCGGCCCGAGCGGCTCAACGCCATCGACGGTGCGCTGATCGACGGCGTGGACGACGCCCTGACCGTGCTCGGGGCCGGCGAATTCCGGGCGGCGATCCTGACCGGTGCGGGACGCGGGTTCTGTGCCGGCGCCGACCTGAGCGGCACCGGTGAGCCCTGGACGAAACCCGGGCCGACCACCCCGCCGTTCAAGGTCAACTACGACGCGCAGGTCCGTCTGGCCGACCTGTTCACCCGCCTCTACGAGCTGCCCATCCCGGTGATCGCCGCGGTCAACGGCGTGGCGGTCGGCGGTGGGCTGGCCTTCGCGCTGGTCTGCGATGTGCGGGTCGCCTCCGAGTACGGCCGGTTCGGGTCGGCGTTCATCAAGGCCGGCTTCTCCTCGATGGACATGGGCACCAGTTACCTGCTGCCCAAGATCGTCGGTGCCGGGGTGGCCCGGGAGCTCATGCTGACCGGCCGCATCATCGACGCCGCCGAGGCGTACCGGGTCAAACTGGTGCACGAGGTGGTGGCCCCCCGAGGAGCTGATGCCGGCTGCGCTGAAGGTGGCGCGCTCGATCGCCGAGAACAACGCCTACGGGGTCTGGCAGACCAAGATCGGCCTCAACGCCGCGCTGGACGCGCCGAGTCTGCGCCATGCCATCGAGCTGGAGAACCGCACGCAGATCCTGAGCGGATTCACCAACAACCCGGTCGAGGCCGCGATGGCTCATCGGGAGAAGCGGGCACCTCACTGGGACTCACTGTGAGGAACGCAGACGCTCAAAGTTTCGCGATCACGTTCTGCGCGAACATCTCCAGGTTGCGGATCTTGGCGTTCAGCGGCTCGGTGTCGGCGCCCTTGACGTAGGGAATGCGAAAGCCCACGATCACGTCGGTCACCCCCTTGTCCTCGAGCCGCTTGATGCCGTCCGCGGTGTAGGCCTCGGCCGAGATGACGTGAATCTCGAACGGACCCGTCCTGCCCGCCTCCGCACGGTACCGCCGCAGCTTGGCGATGAGGCCGTCGAGCTCCTCGGGGTCACCGCCGCCGTGCATCCAGCCGTCCAGGCGGGCCGCGCGCCGGAGCGCGGCGTCGGCGTGGCCGCCGATCAGGATCGGGATCGGCTGGGTGGGCGCCGGGGTCATCTTGACCTTGGGGATGTCGTAGAACTCCCCGTGGAACTCGTAGTACTCGCCGCTGGTGAGGCCTTGGATGATCTCGATGCACTCGTCCATCCGCTTGCCCCGCTTGGCGAACGGGACGCCCATCAGCTCGTAGTCCTCGGGCCATGGGCTGGTGCCCACCCCGAATCCCACGCGGTTGCCGGTCATCGCCGCCAGCGAACCGATCTGTTTGGCGACCAGGGCGGGCGGGCGGATCGGCAGTTTGAGGACGAAGAAGTTGAACCGCAGCGTCGACGTCACCGCGCCCAATGCCGATGTCAGCACGAACGTTTCGATGAAGTCCTTGCCGTCCAGGAACTCCCGGTCGCCGTCGGGCGTGTACGGATACTTCGAGTCGGATGCGAACGGATAGGCGATGCTGTCGGCTATCGTCATCGCGTCGTAGCCGGCCGCCTCGGCGGCCTGGGCCAGGGGGATGTAGTAGTGGAAGTCGGTCATCGCCTCCGCGTAGGTGAACCGCACGTCATCTGCCTTCCTGCGACGGGTCGTTACCTGACATGAGAACGTGTTCTCGTTTCGCCCCGCCCCGGGGCGCGGGGCGACCGGTCAGGGCTTACAGCTGGTTCTCGGGCCCGATGACAGCCCAGACGGTCTTGCCGGACGCGGTGGCGGCGCTGCCCCACGCGCGGGTCAATGCCTCGACGATCGCCAGGCCCGAGACGTCGATGCCCTGCTCCGGCGGCGGCAGGCGCACCGCGGGTGCGTTGCTGCTGTCGGAGACCGCGATGATCGACGTGGTTCCGTCACACTCGACGCGCAGAACCGGCACACTTGCGGCGTGTTCCAGCACGTTTTTCACGAACACGTTCACCACCACGAGCGCGACCGGGAGGAGCGCGGTCTGCGACCACGCGGTCAGCCACTCGCGGACCAGCCGGCGTGACTCCCCAAGGCTGGTCAGGTTGGAACTCAGCTGGGCGTCGGCACGCCGGACGGTGCGGCGGGCGCAGCGCCCGAGCGCTCTCATCGCGCCGTTCTCACTTGATGACACCGGCATCAGGCGGGCCACGCCGGTGCGTTCGATGGCGTCCCGGCTGGCGCGCTGAGCACAGACCAGCGCGATGGGGACGGCGGCCCGGGGATGAAGCTGCCAGCGCGCTCCGATGAGTGCCGTCCATGCCGATTCCGTGGGCACGTGCAGAGCGTTCACGTCGACAACGACTGCGGACGTCTCGTCGCGGGTGGTCCGCACGATGGTGTCGCGAAACGCCGCCGAGTTGGCGGCGTCGAGCACGCCGTCAACGGTCAGGACCGCGACCGACTGGTTCATTCGTCCGGCGACGATCAGCGAAGCCGGCGACCGGGTCAGCGCACTCACCGTAGCCACCCGTTTCGTATCACAGCATCATCGTCGCCGACGGCGAGCCGAGACTCGAGGACACGTGGGCAGGCTTGTCCCGATCGTGATTGAAATGTGGGCATTCTGTTGACCGGGCAGGGGTCAACCGGATCACCCCGCCGGTTCAGCCTCCGCCGAGCGGGTACGGCGGATTGCCGACCCCGGCGATCGAGTGAGTGCCCCAGGGGGTCTTCTCGATGATGCGGGTCGGCGCGCTGCGCTCACCGACGGTCAGGGTGGCCGTCCGCGCCCGCCGGAGGGCGTGGTCGGGCAGAGGCTGGGACGGGGAACCGAAAACCGTTCCCTGCCAGTGGTATCGACCGTCGATGGGATCCAGGCGGCCCGCAAGCCGGACGCGTACCGGGTGGGGGACGCCGGCGAGCGTCAACGTCGCCGCGCCGTCGTAGCTCTCCCGTTGCTCGCGTGCGCACCCCGTCGACAGGGTGAATGCCCGCGGCACCGGATGGGGCTGCGCGTCCCGGACGTAGACGCGCTCGTTGAACACCTGCTGGCTGCTGTGCCGCACCTCGATGCGGTTCTCGCCGCTCTCGCCCAGCAGTCGCACGCACTGGGCGACGTAGCGCGCCTGCGCACCGGTGTCGGGCCCGCCGAGGACGAAGTAGTTGGGGAATCCGTGCACGGCGACACCGAAGTAGGGCTCCATGCCGTCGTTCCAGGCCTGCCGGATGGTCGATCCGCCGGCGCCTACGAGTGCCTCGTCGGCGACGCGGCCGGCGATGGCGAACCCGGTGCCGTAGACGACGGCGTCAGCGGGATGGTCGACGCCGTCGCGGGTGCGGATGCCCGACGCGGTCATCGTGCTGATCGCGGATCGCACCAGCGTGGGCCCCGGCGGGCCGCCGGTGGCGCCCGGCCGCAGCCGGCGGCCCAACCAGCGTTTGGCGCGAGTTGAGGGCAGTGGCAGCTCGGCGACCATGCGGCGCGGCGCGTACGCGAAGACGGTGACCGCCGCCGATCGGGCCAGCCGCCCGATGTGGTGGCCGGCGGTGGAGTCGGCGCCGATGAACGCGATGCGTTTTCCGGCCGGGTCGAAATCGGGGTCCCACCCGGCGGCGGAGAGCGACAGCCCGCCGAACAGATGTCGCCCCGCCAGCTGCGGCACCCATGGGACAAGCAGGGCGTCGCGAGCGGTGATGACGACACGGGCCCGCACCACCTCGCCGGTGGCCGTCCGCAGCGACCACGTGGAGCTCGCCTCGTCGAAGGCCGACCTGACCACGCGGTCCGCGTCCAGTTCGAGGATGTCGGTGACCCCGACGGCCGTCAGCGCCGCGACGGCGCCACCCGCGCCGACGACGGCGACGCGGCGGTCGGGCCGGTGCGTCACAGAAACCTGGTGCGCTTCCATCCGCGGCGCGCCAGCGGACCGAACAGGCCCACCTCGTTGAGGAAGGCCGCCAGCGGGGCGAAGCCCGACACCTGCACCTGGTGCCTGTGCTCGCTGCTGCGCGCGATCGCCTGTGCCCGCTTGGCGTCCAGGCCGGTGCGGGCGTAGGGGATCGGGTTGGTGAACAGGTAGCGGAAGAAATACCCGCCCAGCCCGTTGATGTTGGCCATGAACCATCTGTTGACCCGCGGCATCGTCTGCGCCCGCTTGCGGGCGCCGTCGCGGGCGAACTGGATGTGGCGCGCCTCTTCGGTGACGTGAATGCGCATGAGCCGCTGGATGATCGGTTGCAGTTCCGGGTCGTCCATCATCTGCCGCTGCAGCGAGTCGAAGATCTCTTCGCCGATCAGGGCGGCCACCCACAGCATCGAGCCGTACTGGAAGGCCAGCGGCAAGGTGTTGATGATCATCCGGTGCCAGAGCCGCGGGCGCACCGGTTTGGCGCCGATGCGTTCGATCGCCTTGCCGAACATCACCATGTGTCGGGTCTCGTCGCCGAGTTCGGTCAGCTTGTAGTGCGTCGAGGAGCTGGTGGGGTCCTCGTGCACGATGGTGCGCAGCAACGACTGGTTGAGCATGTTCTCGAACCAGATGCCCGCCGACAACGTGTTGACCAGCTCTTGGCGGGACAGCTCGATCTGTTGCTCGCGGGTCATCTCGTCCCACATCGGCGTCCCGTACAGGGACACGAAACGCGGCGGCAGGAAGAACTTGTCCGGGTCCAGCGGCGCATCCCAATCGATGTCCACGACGGGTTCGTAGGACTTCCTGACCGAGCCCTTCAACAACCGCTCCGAGAACTCTTCCCGACTCGGCGTGCCTGATTTCACCGCACTGGTCATCGCCGGCTTCCCTTCGGTGCTACAGACGGTAGGGGTCGCAAACACATAGTCAATACTCATGGTACTGGGTACTTGAGGTCCCGACTAGATCGTTGTGGTGTCGATCGGCAACCTTGGTCCCAGCCACGACGCGTCAGGAGAGTCTATTGGGCCGCCATATTCACGTCATCGGGATCGGCGCCGGAGATCCCGGCTACGTCACCGTCCAGGCGATCGAAGCGCTCAACCACACGCAGGTGTTCTTCGCGATGGACAAAGGGGAACGCAAAAGTGACCTGGTGGCCCTGCGCCGGGACATCTGTGCGCGGTTCATCCGCGAGCCGGGCTACCGCTTCGTCGAACTGGCCGACCCGAAGCGCGCCGCCGACGGCGAGTATCGGGAGGCCGTGGCGGACTGGCATGCGGCCCGCACCCGCATCTGGTCGGCGGCGATTCGCGAGGAGCTGGGTCCCGACGGCGTCGGGGCATTCCTGGCGTGGGGCGACCCGTCGCTGTACGACAGCACGCTGCGGATTCTGGACGCGGTCGCGGCCGACGTCGAGTTCAGCTTCGACGTCATCCCGGGCATCACCGCCGTGCAGGCGCTGACGGCCCGGCACCGCATCCCGCTCAACGAGGTCGGCGAACCGGTCCTGATCACCACCGGCAGGCGGCTGCGCGAGCATCCCATGTCGGGCTCGGCGGTGGTGATGCTCGACGCCGACTGCTCCTTTCAGGCATGTCCGGCACAGACCCGGATCTGGTGGGGCGCCTATCTCGGGACGAGCGACGAGCTGTTGATGGCCGGGACGGTCGGCGAGGTCGGTGCGCGCATCGCGGCCGTGCGTAGGCAGGCCCGCGCGCGGCACGGCTGGATCATGGACACCTATTTGTTGAGGGCGGCAGACTGAAGAAGTGCCCGAATTGCCCGAGGTCGAAGCATTGGTCGACCAGCTGCGGTGTCATTCGGTCGGTCTGACGATCGGCCGCGTCGATGTCTGCGCGCCTTCGGTGCTCAAGACGGTCGACCCGCCGATCGGCGCGCTGCACGGCCAAGCCGTCGTCGACGCCGCCCGGTGGGGCAAGTATCTGGGGTTGCACGCCGGGGAACTGTGGCTGATCGCCCACCTTTCTTCGGCGGGCTGGCTGCGTTGGTCGGACAAGCCGGCCGCCGCGCCGCTGCGGCCGGCCAAGGGCCCGATCGCGCTGCGGGTCCACCTGGGCACCCCCGGAGAGGCGCCGGGCTTCGACCTCACCGAGGCCGGCACCCAGAAGCGGCTGGCCGTGTGGCTCGTCGAGGACCCGAAGACGGTGCCCGGCATCGCCACCCTGGGCCCGGATGCGCTGGAACTGGGTCCCGAGGACCTGGCCGGGTTGCTGGCCGGCAACACCGGCCGGATCAAGACGGTCATCACCGACCAGAAGGTGATCGCCGGCATCGGCAACGCCTACAGCGACGAAATCCTGCACGTCGCCACGATGTCGCCGTTCGCGACGGCGGGGAAGCTCACCGGCGAACAGGTTGCCGCCCTGCACGACGCGATGGTGTCGGTCCTGACGGACGCGGTGAGGCGCTCCGTCGGCCAGGGCGCCGCGATGCTGAAGAGCGAGAAGCGTTGCGGGCTGCGGGTGCATGCCCGCAGCGGCCTGCCGTGTCCGGTGTGCGGGGACACCGTCCGCGAAGTGTCTTTCGCGGACAAGGCGTTTCAGTACTGCCCGACCTGCCAGACCGGTGGCAAGGTGCTGGCCGACCGCCGCATGTCGCGGCTGCTGAAGTAGTCGCTATGCTGCCCAGGTGACTCGTCAGAAGATCCTGATCACGGGAGCCAGTTCCGGCCTGGGTGCCGGGATGGCACGGTCCTTCGCGGCCAAGGGCCGTGACCTGGCGCTGTGCGCCCGCCGCACCGAGCGGCTCGACGAGTTGAAAAATGAACTCGCACAACAGTATCCGGGAGCCAGGATTGCGATTGCGGCGCTCGACGTCAACGACCACGAGCAGGTGCCCAAGGTCTTCGGCGAGCTTTCCGACGAGCTGGGCGGCATCGACCGCGTCGTCGTCAATGCCGGCGTAGGCAAGGGCGCCCGGCTGGGTTCCGGCAAGGTGTGGGCCAACAAGGCGACGCTGGAGACCAATCTGGTTGCCGCCCTGGTGCAGATCGAAACGGCGCTGGAGATGTTCGCCAAGAGCGGATCGGGCCACCTGGTGCTGATCTCCTCGGTCCTGGGAGCCAGGGGCGTGCCGGGGGTCAAGGCCTCCTACGCCGCGAGCAAAGCCGGCATGCGCTCGCTGGGTGAATCCCTGCGCGCCGAATACGGCCGCGGGCCCATCAGGGTGTCGGTGATCGAGCCCGGCTACATCGAGTCGGAGATGACGGCCAAGTCCAACAGCACACTGTTCATGGTGGACAACGCGACCGGCGTCAAGGCGCTGGTCGCCGCGATCGAGCGCGAACCCGGACGGGCGGCGGTGCCGTGGTGGCCGTGGGCGCCGCTGGTGCAGCTGATGCGGGTGCTGCCGGCCCCGCTGACCAAGTTCTTCGCCTGAGCCCTGCCGGCAGCCGCCGCTTCGGTTCAGTGTGGAACCGGCGTGTAATGCGTTGCATCGGTGGTGAATTCGGGCTTACCATAGGTCACGAGCCGGAGCTTGAGCAGCCCGATGACGTACGCATCGGTGATGTCGCGCAGCACGGGGATGCGGCTGGCGTGGCTCACTGCGGTGAAGCGTCCGATGATGAACGGTGCGGTGAGCGCGATACGCAGGAGATCCGTCGCCTCGAGTGAGACGCCCATGGTCTCGGCGATCTCGCGATCGCCATTGCAGAAGGTGCGGACGAACGTGAGCTTGCTGAAGCTCTTCTCGACCGCGTCGGCGCACCGGTCGAACAGGGTGGTGTCGGGGCGCAGGTAGGCCGCCATCGTGCCGCGGACGAGCTCTTGGCAGATGGTGTCGAATCCGTGGCGCAGCAGCGCCGAACGCGCGTGCATGACGTGGACGATGTCGGCGGGTTCTGCGGGCAGCAGTTCCTGGGGCAGGCCGAGCAGAAAGCAGCGGTACCTCGCGAATTCGACGACGGCGCGTTCGGCGGCGGTGAACGCGGTGCGGCCCTCCCGGCGCGCCTTGCGGGCCAACAGGTACTGGCCGATCATGCCGGCGGGCATCTGGTCGACCTGCGGAACGGGCATCCCGTAGACCGCGGCATCCCATTTGTCCGACTTCTTCAGGGCGTTGTAGCGGACCATCGAGTGCATCAACCGGACCATGGCGGCCGCCTCGAACCCGGGGCCGTGACGATCCAGCGCGCCGGGGAGCGTGGTGACGGCGAAGAAACTGGCCGTCTCGTTGACCCGCCGCGCGGCCCGCTTGCCCGAGAGCGCCCCGGTCAGGGCCATCGGCAGAGCGGCGTAGGTGTTGGTGAAGGTCGCGACGAAGGCACCCCGGGTAATGAAGGGCGCCAGCAGGGCGGCCGGGATGCGCTCCTGGCGGGCGCCCTCACGGACCAGGTCGAAGTCGATCCACTCCGGGGTGGCCTCCATGGAGGCGATGAACGCCGCGAGTTCGGGGGGCGCCTCGGGCACGGCTTCGATGCCCTCGCGGCAGGCCGTCTTGAGCATGTCGATCAGGTGCGTGACGCTGTGCGTCGCCATCAGCGCGGCGTAGGGATCGGCCACGACGTCGCCGAGCAGTGTTGCCGTGCTCATCAACTCGACGACGCGGTCGTCGGCGAGGATCTCCGCGCGCTCGGCGATCCAGGCGGGCAGGGCCGACTCCGCCTCGGGCTCGGTGGCCAGGCGGTCGGGCCGCCGGTCGAAGTCGAAGTCGCCGTACAGATCGGGCTGCAGATCGCGCTGGCTTCGGACCCGCTGGGCGAGTTCGGGGTAGTAAGCGACGCTGGGCATGGCAGGCGACCTCCGGCTGACGAACGCGTGGTGAGTAATACTCACAACTTGTTAGTTATGCTGTCAAGGGTGACCACCGTGGACGCCCCGAAGCGCCGGATGACCGCGCAGGGGCGGCGCGAGCAGATTCTCGACGTCACGCACTCGATCGTCGACGCCGAAGGGTTCCACGCGGCGACGCCCAATCGCATCGCCGACGAGGCCGGCATCAACCGGTCGTTGATCTATCAGAGGTTCGGGGATCTGGCGGGGCTGTTCGTCGAACTGATCGAGCGGGAGGCGGCGCGGGCCGGCGAGCAGTTCGCCGAGGCGGTCTCCGGGCTCGACGATGCCGCGGAGAACCAGTCGCTCGTGCTCGCGTTCGACGGCGTGCTGGCCGCCGTCGACGCCCACCCGGCGACGTGGCGGCTGTTCCTGTTCCCGCCGCAGGGTGCTCCGCCGCGGCTCTATGAACGCCTGGCCCAGGCGGAGGCCGTGGTGATCGAGTTCTTCGTGCGTGAACTGCTGCGGATACACCCCCGCCTGCATGAGCCCGAATACACCGCCCGGATCCTGCACGCCGCCGGGCGCGAGCTGCTGCGGCTGCACCTCGAAGACCCTCAGGCCGCGACCGCCGAGCGCCTGCGGGCCTTCGTGCGGCGTCTCGGCGCGAGAGCTCAGCCGGCGCGCCCTCGTTCGCGGCGGTAGCGACGAACGAGGGCGTCGGTCGAGCTGTCCGACTGCCGCTCGGGGGCCGCGTCGGCGGTGAGCACCGGCAGCAACGCCTTGGCCTGCGTCTTGCCCAGCTCCACACCCCACTGGTCGAACGAATCGATGCCCCAGACGACACCCTCGGTGAACACCTGATGCTCGTAGAGGGCGATCAGCTGGCCCAGCACCGACGGGGTCAGCCGGTCGGCCAGGATCGAGGTGGACGGCCGGTTGCCGGGCATCACCTTGTGCGGCACAACATCCTCGGGCGTTCCCTCGGCGGCGATCTCCTCGGCCGTCTTGCCGAACGCCAGCACCTGGGTCTGGGCGAAGAAGTTGCTCATCAACAGGTCGTGCATGCTGCCGTCGCCCTCGGCGGTGGGCAGGTCGTCGAGGGGCTGGCTGAAGCCGATGAAATCGGCCGGCACCAACCGGGTGCCCTGGTGCAGCAACTGGTAGAACGCGTGCTGGCCGTTGGTTCCCGGTTCGCCCCAGAATATTTCGCCGGTGTCGGTGGTGACGGGCGTGCCGTCGGCGCGCGTCGACTTGCCGTTGGACTCCATGGTCAGCTGCTGCAAGTAGGCCGCGAAACGGGACAGGTCATTGGAATAGGGCAGCACGGCGCGTGATTGGGCGCCCATGAAATCGGAATACCACAGGCCGAGGAGGCCCAGCAGGGCGGGCGCGTTGGACTCCAGTGGCGCCGTCCGGAAATGCTCGTCGACGATGTGGAATCCGGACAGGAAGTCGGCGAAGGCTGCACGGCCGATGGCGGCCATCACCGACAGCCCGATCGCCGAGTCGACCGAGTAACGCCCGCCGACCCAATCCCAGAACCCGAACATGTTGGCGGTGTCGATGCCGAAGTCGTCGACCAGTCGTTTGTTGGTGGACACCGCCACGAAATGCTTGGACACCGCGGCGTCGCCGAGTGCGTCGGTGAGCCAGCGGCGCGCGGCCGTCGCGTTGGTCAGCGTCTCCAGGGTGGAGAATGTCTTCGAGGCGACGATGAACAGCGTGGTGGCGGGGTCCAAATCGGCCAGGGTCGCGGTCAGGTCGGCGGGGTCGACGTTGGAGACGAAGCGCGCCGTGATGCCGGCGTCGACGTAATGGCGCAGCGCGTCGTACACCATCACCGGTCCCAGATCCGATCCGCCGATGCCGATGTTGACCACGGTGCCGATGCGTTTCCCGGTGGCCCCGGTCCATTCCCCGCTGCGCAGGCGGTCGGTGAAGTCCCCCATGGCATCGAGGACGGCGTGCACGTCGGCGACCACGTTCTGGCCGTCGACCACCAGTTCGGCGTTGCGGGGGAGCCGCAGGGCGGTGTGCAGCACCGCGCGGTCCTCGGAGGTGTTGATGTGCCGGCCGGCGAACATCTGGTCGCGGCGCTCCTCGAGGTGGGCGGCGCGGGCCAGGTCGACGAGCAGCCGCAGCGTCTCGCGGGTGACACGATGTTTGCTGTAGTCGATGTAGAGGTCGCCGACCGTGACGGTGAGTTCGCGTCCACGCTCGGGGTCGTCGTCGAAGAGCCGGCGCAGGTGGGTGTCGCCGATGTGGTCGTAGTGCCTGCGCAGGGCGTCCCACGCTCTGGTGGCGGTGATGTCGGGGAGGGCGGGCACGAAGGTCATGTTCCGACCTTAATGCGGCCCGACGGGAGGCAGCCACCTCTGGCGACGCCGGGCGCCGGCGCGCGGCGGCCGGCGCAATCCGCTGCCGCACCGCGGAAATTCGCGGTTACGAGTGACCGAGCCGGCCTCTGCCCAGGCGTAGCAGCAGTATCGCCAGGTCCTTACCCTCGGGACCCAGTTCGCTGTAGCGTTCGATGACCTTCATCTCGCGGCTGTGCACGAGCCGGGTGCCGCCGGAGGCCATGCGGGCCCTGCCGATCGCTTGGGACACTTCCGCGCGCCGCTTCACCGCGGCGAGGATCTCGGCGTCGAGCCGGTCGATCTCCGCGCGCAACTCCTCGATGTCGGCCGCCGGTTGGCTGACGGCCATCTCGGTGTTCATCTCTTGGATCTCCGCGTTCTCGTGATGTGGGGGTTCTGGTCTCATCCGGTATCGGGCCTCACAAAAGAGACGAGCCCCGAATCGCCGAAGCGGACCACGGGGCTCTGCGAAGGCAGCTACACCCTGGGCACCGCTGGCCGGTACCCAGAGAAAAATCGGCTTGCCCAATCCCGGTCGGAGGGCCACCGACGATGCTGCGCGTGGAGCACGAATCGAGTGTGCCACCTGGGGCCGCGCCCAGCAAAATCCTTCACCAGCCGCGGCGACGCGACGTGGCCGGCCACGTTCTCCGCCGTGCACCGTCGGGGCGCCTCCCGACTTGGCCCCGTGCCGTCGGTGCACGGCGGTAAGTTTGGACCGTCATGACTGTGCACGTAACCGATGCCAAGCCCACCCCTGAAGCCGACCATCTGCTCGACGGCCTCAACCCGCAGCAGCGCCAGGCGGTGGTACACGAGGGTTCGCCGCTGCTGATCGTCGCGGGTGCCGGCTCGGGCAAGACAGCGGTGTTGACCCGGCGCATCGCCTACCTGATCGGCGCGCGCGGCGCCGGGGTCGGTCAGATCCTGGCGATCACGTTCACCAACAAGGCCGCCGCCGAGATGCGCGAACGGGTGGTCCAGCTGGTCGGAGCCCGGACCGGGCCCTCGATGTGGGTGTCCACCTTCCACTCCACCTGCGTGCGCATCCTGCGCAACCAGGCGTCGTCGATCCCCGGGCTCAACTCCAACTTCTCGATCTACGACGCCGACGACTCACGCCGCCTGCTGCAGATGATCGGCCGCGACATGGGGCTCGACATCAAGCGCCATTCGCCGCGCCTGCTGGCCAACGCCATCTCCAACCTGAAGAACGAGCTGATCGATCCCGCGCAGGCCGCGGACAACCTCGCGCAACTGTCGGACCCCTCCGACGGCCTGGCGCATACCGTCGCCTCGGTGTACGCCGAATACCAGCGACGGTTGCGGGCGGCCAACGCGCTGGACTTCGACGACCTGATCGGCGAAACCGTGGCGGTGCTGCAGGCCTTCCCTGACATCGCCGCGCACTACCGGCGGCGGTTCCGCCACGTGTTGGTCGATGAGTACCAGGACACCAACCACGCCCAGTACGTGCTGGTGCGGGAGCTGGTCGGCCGCGACGGCGCGGCCGCACCCGACGGCCTGGCGCCGGCGGAGTTGTGCGTGGTCGGCGATGCCGATCAGTCGATCTACGCGTTCCGCGGGGCCACCATCCGCAACATCGAGGACTTCGAACGCGACTATCCCGATGCCACGACGATTCTGCTGGAACAAAATTACCGCTCGACGCAGAACATTCTGTCGGCGGCCAACTCGGTGATCGCGCGCAACTCCGGACGGCGCGAGAAGCGGCTGTGGACCGACGCCGGCGCCGGGGAGCTGATCGTCGGTTACGTCGCCGACAACGAGCACGACGAGGCCAGGTTCGTGGCCGAGGAGATCGACGCTCTGGTCGATCGCGGCGAGTTCACCTACAACGACACGGCCGTTTTCTACCGCACCAACAACTCGTCGCGGTCGCTGGAAGAGGTGTTCATCCGCGCCGGGATTCCTTACAAAGTCGTTGGGGGAGTAAGGTTTTACGAGCGCAAGGAAATCCGCGACATCGTCGCCTACCTGCGGGTGCTGGACAACCCCGGCGATGCGGTCAGCATGCGGCGCATCCTGAACACGCCGCGGCGGGGGATCGGCGACCGGGCCGAGGCCTGCGTGGCGGTATACGCCGAGAACACCGGTGCGAGCTTCGCCGACGCGCTCGTCGCGGCCGCCGAGGGCAAGGTGCCGATGCTCAACAGCCGCGCCGAGAAGGCGATCGCCGGTTTCGTCGAGATGCTCGACGCTCTGCGCGGCCGACTTGATGACGACCTCGGCAACCTGGTCGAGTCGGTGCTCGAGCGCACCAGATACCGCCGGGAGCTGGAGTCTTCGAGTGACCCGCAGGAGCTGGCCCGGCTGGACAATCTCAACGAACTCGTCAGCGTCGCGCACGAATTCAGCACCGACCAGGCGAACGCGGTGGCGCTCGACGAGTCGGCGCGAAACCAGGACGACGAAGACCTGCCGGACGCCGGTGTGCTGGCGTCGTTTCTGGAGAGGGTGTCGCTGGTGGCCGACACCGACGAGATCCCCGAGCACGGCGCCGGTGTGGTCACCCTGATGACGCTGCACACCGCGAAGGGTCTGGAGTTTCCGGTCGTGTTCGTGACCGGATGGGAGGACGGCATGTTCCCACACATGCGGGCCCTCGATGACCCGGGCGAGCTCTCCGAGGAGCGACGATTGGCCTATGTCGGCATCACGCGGGCCCGGCAGCGCCTGTATGTGAGCAGAGCCGTCGTACGGTCGTCCTGGGGACAGCCGATGCTGAACCCGGAATCGCGTTTCCTGCAGGAGATCCCGCAGGAGCTCATCGACTGGCGGCGCACGGCGCGCGCCCCGTCATTCAGCGCACCGGTGAGCGGCGCCGGCCGGTTCGGTACGCCGCGGGCCGCGCCGACGCGCTCAGGGGCGGGCAAGCGTCCGCTGCTGGTGCTGCAGCCCGGCGACCGGGTCACCCACGACAAGTACGGGCTGGGCCGCGTCGAGGAGGTCTCCGGCGCCGGCGAATCGGCGATGTCGCTGATCGACTTCGGCAGCTCCGGCCGGGTGAAGCTGATGCACAACCACGCCCCGCTCAGCAAGCTGTAGAACCCGCTCGGGGAAGCGGCGGCTATTCCTGCAGCCAACGCTTGGTGTGCGGATGCATGACCAGCACCACGCTGGCGACCGGCAGTAGGGGGAGGGCATGCACGATCCAGGCGACGCGGGCGCCTGCGATGAACACCCCGCCGTAGGTGAGCACCGCGACGACCGCGCCGGCCACGATCAGGTATCGCCCGAGGGGGCGGTGCTGCAGCAGCATGATCACGCCGGTGACGGTGGCCACGGCAAAGACCAACGCGAGAAATGCGATGGCGATGCAGAACAGGCGGTCGGTTCTCCACCAGCCGGCGATCAGTTCCGTGGCCACGACCGCGGTGGCCCACCCGCTGACGATGCTGACCGCGCACCCGGCGACGGCAGTCCGGTCACTCGCTGCATCGTCCGGCGCACCCGCAAAACCCTCCCGACTCCCCGCGCCACCCCCGCCCCGATACGCCGGGGGTGGCGCGGGGGCGAACTGGCCGGTGGTCGGTCCCGGCGCCCGGGGTATCGGGCCGGTCGGCGCACGCCGGATGATCCGCGACGCGGAGCCGGGCGACGCTGCCGCGGGCTCGGCTGGGCGCTGACGAGTGGGGTCGTTCGGTGAGCTCACCAGATCAACCGGTGTAATTGCCCAGTTTCAGGCCCCGCTTGGCCAGCCATGGCAGCGGGTCGATTCGTCGGCTGCCGCCCTGGAGCACCTCGAAATGCAGATGCGGTCCGGTCGAATTGCCCCGGTTGCCCATGGTGGCGATCTGGTCGCCGGCCATCACCCGCTGGCCGGCACTGACCAACGTCGAATTGATGTGACCGTAGAGCGTGATCGTGCCGTCGGCATGGCGCAGTTTGACCAGCGCGCCATAACCTGCGGCCGGCCCGGCCTCGACTACGACGCCGTCGGAGACGGCGAGGATGGGCGTTCCGATCGAGTTGGCGATGTCGATTCCGGCGTGCAGTACTCCCCAGCGATAACCGAAGCCGGAGGTGAACATGCCCCTCGTCGGCATGACGTAGAGCGGCTGCTGCAACCGCGCCTCGCGCTGGGCGCGAGCGTTGGCGAAGGCAACGCCTTTGGCGAGTTCTTCGTTGTGGACCCCGACGTCTGCCGCGGGCTGCACGGCGATCACCTGAGCTCCCCGGCTTGCGCCGACGCCTGCCCCGCCGGTGAGTGCCGATGCGTGCGCGGTCAGCACCGCCGTGGTCCTGGGGGTGTCCGCCTGGCTGGTCGCGGTGTGTGCCGCCGCGGCCGCCGCGCCGGCGGCCATCGCCGAGATGAGCAGCCGGCTCCGGGCCGCGCTGGTGGGTTGCACGCGGTGCTGGCCGCCGCGGCGCGCCATAGGTATCACTTGGGCCACCGGAATCACCTCGGTGGCATCGGGATCGCCGGGGTGCGCGCCCCCCCTGATCTCGGTGCCCGGCTCGATGTGCACCCGGACGTCGAGCCGGCGCGGGACGGACAGCCGCAGCGGGCTCATGTCGTCGCTGGCGTCGAGATCGTCGAGTTCGGGCGCCCGCAGGACGCTCGCTCCGTTGTCGAAGACGGAGTCATTGCTGAAATCCAGTTCGGCGAGTTCCCCGACGTCGTCGGCGACATCGGGGGCCTCGAAGTCGAAGCCGTCGAGTGGCAGGATTTCGGTCACGTCGTGACGATGCCGGTCCATCCTGCGGCGCGAATCACCTGACCCCATTGCGGCGGGTGAACGAGCTAAACGGTGCTGGGATAAACGGTGCTGGGATAAACGGTGCTGGGACAAGTTGGACTGTCCTCGTATCGTGACCATAACGTTATCTGGACCCTAGGACGCTATCCGTTGACCGGAGCCACTGGCAACCTCGCGACACCATCCGACTGATTTTGTGATCCGACTCACCATCGGGGCGTGAGCTGAAAAGGCCGTGACCTGCGCCACATGGGTGGACGCGGCGTCGGGTCCCGTCCGGGGTGTGGATACAGTGCCACCGTGCGCGTTGCCGATTCGGGCACCGCCGACGGATAGGCCGAGCAGCAAGCCGAGCGAAGACAGTGAGCCCATGGACCTTTTCGAGTATCAAGCCAAAGAACTTTTCGCCAAACACAACGTACCGAGCACGCCGGGTCGGGTGACCGACACCGCCGAGGGTGCCAAGACTATCGCGACCGAAATCGGTCACCCGGTGATGGTCAAAGCTCAGGTGAAGGTGGGTGGCCGCGGGAAGGCCGGCGGCGTGAAGTACGCCGCGACCCCCAACGATGCCTACGAACACGCCACGAACATTCTCGGCATGGACATCAAGGGCCACATCGTCAAGAAACTGCTGGTTGCCGAGGCCAGCGACATCGCAGAGGAGTACTACATCTCCTTCCTGCTGGACCGGGCCAACCGCACGTATCTGGCGATGTGCTCCGTCGAGGGCGGTGTGGAAATCGAAGAGGTGGCCGCCACCAAGCCCGAGCGGCTGGCCAAGGTTCCGGTCGACGCGGTCAAGGGGGTCGACCTCGCGTTCGCGCGTGCCATCGCCGAGCAGGGTCACCTGCCGGCCGAGGTGCTCGACGCCGCCGCGGTCACGATTTCCAAGCTGTGGGAGGTCTTCGTCGCCGAGGACGCCACTCTGGTGGAGGTCAATCCGCTGGTGCGCACCCCGTCAAACGGCGAAGAGGACCCGGGACGGATTCTGGCGCTGGACGGGAAGGTCACCCTCGACGCCAATGCCGACTTCCGTCACCCCGAGCACGCCGAGTTCGAGGACCGTGCATCCACCGATCCGCTGGAGCTCAAGGCCAAGGAGCACGACCTCAACTACGTCAAGCTCGACGGCGAGGTCGGCATCATCGGCAACGGCGCCGGACTGGTCATGTCGACGCTGGACGTGACCGCCTACGCGGGCCAGAAGCACGGCGGAGTCAAGCCCGCCAACTTCCTCGACATCGGCGGCGGTGCCTCGGCTGAGGTGATGGCCGCCGGCCTGGATGTGATCCTCAACGACGCCCAGGTCAAGAGCGTGTTCGTGAACGTCTTCGGTGGCATCACCGCCTGCGACGCGGTGGCCACCGGGATCGTCAAGGCGCTGGAGATCCTCGGCGACGAGGCCAATAAGCCGTTGGTGGTTCGGCTCGACGGCAACAACGTCGACGAGGGCCGCCGCATTCTGGCCGAGGCCAACCATCCGCTCGTCATCCAGGCCGAGACCATGGACGCCGGTGCCGACAAAGCCGCCGAGCTGGCGAACAAGTAGAAAAGGAATCATGGCCCATGTCTATTTTCCTTAACGCGGACTCCAAGGTCATCGTCCAGGGCATCACCGGTGGCGAGGGCACCAAGCACACCGCGCTGATGCTCAAGGCGGGAACCCAGGTGGTGGGCGGCGTCAATGCCCGCAAAGCGGGAACCGCGGTGTCGCACAAGGACGCCAACGGCGACGACGTCGAGTTGCCGGTGTTCGGCACCGTCGAGGAGGCGATGAAGAAGACCGGCGCCGACGTGTCCGTCGTCTTCGTGCCGCCGAAGTTCGCCAAGGACGCGATCATCGAGGCCATCGACGCGCAGATCCCGCTGCTGGTGGTCATCACCGAGGGAGTCCCGGTGCAGGACACCGCCTACGCGTGGGCCTACAACCTGGACCAGGGCGGCAAGACCCGGATCATCGGACCGAACTGCCCGGGCATCATCACACCGGGTCAGGCGTTGGCGGGTATCACCCCGGCCACCATCACCGGCTCCGGGCCCGTCGGGCTGGTGTCCAAGTCCGGGACGTTGACCTATCAGATGATGTTCGAGCTGCGCGATTTCGGCTTCTCGACGGCCATCGGCATCGGCGGCGACCCGGTGATCGGCACCACCCACATCGACGCCATCGAGGCCTTCGAGCAGGACCCCGAGACGAAGATCATCGTGATGATCGGTGAGATCGGTGGGGACGCGGAGGAGCGTGCGGCCGACTACATCAAGGCCAACGTGTCCAAGCCGGTCGTCGGCTACGTCGCGGGATTCACCGCTCCGGAAGGCAAGACCATGGGCCACGCCGGGGCGATCGTGTCCGGTTCCTCAGGTACCGCGGCGGCCAAGAAGGAGGCCCTCGAGGCGGCCGGAGTCAAGGTCGGCAAGACGCCGTCGGAGACCGCGGCGCTGGCCCGCGAGATCCTGAGCAGCCTGTAGGCCCCACTTGACCACCCTGGATCCGCACACGCCCGTCGTCGTGGGCGTCGGCCAGTCCGCCGAGCGCGTCGACGACCCCGGCTATCGGGCGATGTCCCCGGTCGAGTTGGCCGCCGCCGCTTCCCGTGCCGCCGTCGTCGACTCCGGCGCAGACGTCGACGCGGTGGCGGCGGCCGTGGACACCGTGGCCGGGGTCCGGCAGTTCGAGATCTCCGGGCCGGTCGCCAAGGCCGTGCTGGGATGCTCGAACAACTACCCGCGTTCGGTGGCCAACCGCCTCGGCGCCAACCCCGCGCGCGCGATCTTGGAGATCGTCGGCGGCCAGGGGCCGCAGCATCTGATCAGCGAGCTGGCCGCCGGGATAGCCGCCGGCCGTTCTCACGTCGCCCTGATCTTCGGCTCGGATGCGACGTCCACGCTGCGGCACTGGGCGGGCCGCGACAGCAAACCGGACTTCGCCGAGACCGTGGACGGCGACCTGGAAGACCGCGGCCACGGTATCGAGAAGCTGATCTCGCGCTACACGGTCATCCATGGTCTGACCAGCGCGCCGATCCAGTACGCGTTGCTGGAGAACGCCCGCCGGGCCGGCATTGGACAGGGGCCGGCCCAGTACCGGCGAACCATGGCCGAGCTGTTCGCGCCGTTCACCAAGGTCGCCGCCAACAACCCGTTCGCCGCCGCTCCGGTCGAGCGCAGCGTCGACGAACTGGTCACCGTGACCGAGCGCAACCGGATGATCGCCGAGCCCTACCCGCGGCTGATGGTCGCGCGCGATCAGGTCAACCAGGGGGCGGCCGCGCTGCTGATGTCGGTGGAGGCGGCGCGGCGGCTGGGAGTGCCCGAGGACAACTGGGTCTATCTGCACGGGCACACCGACCTGGAGGAACAAGCACTGCTGGACCGCCCGGACCTCGGCCACTCCCCGTCTGCCGTCCTGGCGGTGCGCGAGGCGCTCGCGATGGCCGGAATCGGCGTCGACGACGTCGCCACCTTCGATCTGTACAGCTGCTTTCCGGTGCCGGTGTTCAATATCTGCGACGGCATGGGCATCGCGCCCGACGATCCGCGCGGCCTGACCCTGACCGGCGGGCTGCCGTTCTTCGGCGGTGCCGGCAACAACTACGCGCTGCACGCGGTCGCCGAGACCGTCGCCCAGATGCGGAAGATGCCGGGACGGTTCGGTCTTGTCGGCGCCAACGGCGGCATTCTCAGCAAGTACTCGGTCGGCGTCTACTCCACCACCCCGGTGCCTTGGACGCCGGACCGCAACGCGCCGTTGCAGGCGCAGGTCGCCGGGTGGCCGACCCGGCCGGTGACCGAGAACGCCGACGGTCGCGGCACCGTCGAGACCTATACGGTCCGCCGCGACGACGGACGCCCGACCGGGATCGTCATCGGCACGCTCGACGACGGCACCCGGTTCCTGTCCGCCACCGAGGACGACGAGCTGATCGCGCTGCTCATCGACGGCGACCCGCTCGGGCGCGAGGTGCGGGTGCGCTCCTTCGACTACGGCAATCGCTGCTTTGCCCGCTGAGCGCGTCAGACCAGGGCGGCGAGCTTGCCGGCCAGTCGCTCCACGTAGGCGGCGACCTCGGCGTCGGGGCGGTCGGGCAGGCCGAACAGCACCTCGGTGACCCCGAGTTCGGCCCAGTGCGCCAGCTTCTCGGGCACCGGCTTGAAGTCCAGCGCCACGATCTGCGGGGCGCCGTCCCGGCCGGCTGCCGCCCAGATGTCCTGCAGCTGCCTGACCGGAGTGTCGATGTCGAAGTCGCGGGGCGTGGTGATCCAGCCGTCGGCGCTGCGCGCGATCCACGTGAAGTTCTTCTCGGTGCCCGCGGCGCCCAGCAGCACCGGAATGTGCGGCTGCACCGGCTTGGGCCAGGCCCAGCTGGGCCCGAATCGGACGAACTCGCCGTCGTAGGCGGCCTCTTCCTGCGTCCACAGCGCCCGCATCGCCTCGAGGTATTCGCGCAGCATGGTGCGCCGCCGTCCGGGGGGCACGCCGTGGTCGGCGAGCTCGTCGGTGTTCCAGCCGAAGCCGACACCCAGGCTGACTCGGCCGCCGGACAGGTGGTCGAGGGTGGCGATGCTCTTCGCAAGCGTGATCGGGTCGTGCTCGACGGGCAACGCGACCGCGGTCGACAGTCGCACCCGCGAGGTCACCGCGCACGCGGCGCCCAGACTCACCCACGGGTCCAGCGTGCGCATATAGCGGTCATCCGGCAGTGACTCGTCGCCTGTCGTCGGGTGAGCCGCCTCCCGCTTGGCCGGTATGTGAGTGTGTTCCGGCACGTAAAACGTCTGAAAGTTGTGGTCGTCGGCCAGCTTGGCGGCTGCCGCCGGGGAGATGCCGCGGTCGCTGGTGAAAAGCACAAGCCCGTAATCCATGCCGAGAATTAGAACGTGTTCTACCTGTTCAGGGCAAGCGGCCGCCGCTCGGACAGTCGTGACGACGGGCCGGTCGTACCGGCGCAGCAACCCGAACGTGCGCTAGCGTGGTGGATCGACCGCGGGGTAATGCGAGCGCAGCGGAATCGGCGTGGACAAGCGCGCCGACGCGGCGCCGCATTGCAGCAGTGGCCTGGCGCCGCGACGTTATGCAATCAAGACGTTATGCAATCAACAGGAGGAGTCATGACCTACTCGCCCGGTAGTCCCGGTTATCCGCCCACACAGCCCGGCGGCTCCTACTCGGGCGCGACACCCTCGTTCGCCAAGACCGATGACCAAACCAGCCTCCCGGTCTACCTCACCGTCGCAGTCGTGGGACTCGGCCTGGCGGTCTATCTGCTGAACTTCGGTCCCACGTTCATCATCGGCGCCGAACTCGGTCCGAGTGCGGGCGGGCGCGCCGGCGATGCCGGTTACGCGGTCGACGTGTCGGTGTTGGCCGCGCTGCTTGCCGCCGTGTCCCTGCTGCCCAAGGCGAAGAGAAATCTGGCCGTGGTCGCCGTGGTCGCCGTGCTCGGTGCGTTGATCGTGATCACCGAGATGGTCAACACGCCCGCGGGCTACGAGATCGGCTGGGCGCTCTGGCCGCTGCTGGCGTGCAGTCTGCTGCAGGCGATCGCCGCGGTCCTCGCGATCCTGCTTGAGGCGGGTGTTGTCACCGCGCCGGCGCCGCGACCGAAGTACGATCCGTACGCGCACTACGGCCAGTACGGGCAATACGGCGTTCAGCAGCCACCCGGCGGGTATTACGGTCAGCCGGGTGCGCAACAACACGGCGGATCCCAGTCGCACAACCCGCAGCAGCCGCCCGGCTACGGAGCGCAGCAGTACGGCGGAGGTTACCCGCCGAGCCACGGTCCTACCCAGGCGGCAGCGTCGACCGGCGGATCCGGTTCGTTCAGTGCGCCGCCGGCGGCTCCGCAGGGCCCGTCCACGCCACCCACCGGTTTCCCCAGCTTCAGTCCTCCACCCACGGTCGATGCGGCGGACAGCGCCGGCTCCCAAGTCGGTTCTTCCGCGGCCGACCACTCCCGGAACAGTGGCGACCAGCAGACCAACGACCAAGGTCAGCAGCAGTCTCCGACGTCCTCCTCTGGCCCGGTGTCGGGCTGACCGCGCGCTCTCGCGCCCGGTAGGGTACGTGCGCCCAGGGTGACACGGGTGGAGGACCATCGGGCAGCGGGGGCCCGCCAGGGGCGTGACCTTCTCAGGGTCGCGTTCGGCCCCGCAGTGGTGGCGTTGGGCATCATCGCCGCCGTCACGCTGCTCCAATTGCTGATCGCCAACAGCGACATGACTGGCGCCCTGGGGGCCATCGCCAGCATGTGGCTCGGCGTGCATCAGGTGCCGGTCTTCATCGGCGGCCACGAACTGGGCGTGATGCCCCTGTTGCCCGTGCTGCTGATGGTCTGGGCTACCGCGCGCAGCACGGCACGGGCGACCTCACCGCGCTCGTCGTGGCTGGTGGTTCGCTGGATTGTCGCCTCGGCGCTCGGCGGCCCCCTGTTGATGGCGGCGATCGCGCTCGCGATGATCCACGATGCGTCGACGGTGCTCACCGAGCTGGAGACGCCCAGCGCCCTGCGCGCGTTCGCCGGCGTGCTGGTCGTGCACGCCATCGGCACGGCAATCGGCGTGTGGTCCCGCGTGGGTCCACGGGTGCTGGCGATCTCATCGCTGCCGCCCTGGCTGGGTGACTCCCTGCGCGCGGGCTCGGCCGGTGCGCTGGCGCTGGTCGGGCTGTCCGGCCTGGTGACGGCGGGTTCACTGGTTGTGCACTGGGCCACGATGCAAGAGCTCTATGGCATCACCGATTCGATCTGGGGCCAGTTCAACCTCACCGCGCTGTCAGTGTTGTACACGCCCAACGTCATTGTCGGGACGTCGGCGGTCGCGGTCGGGGCCAGTGCCCATCTCGGCTTCGCGACGTTCAGCTCCTTCACCGTATTCGGCGGCGACATTCCAGCGTTGCCGATCCTGGCCGCGGCCCCCACGCCGCCGCTCGGGCCGGTATGGGTGGCACTGCTCATCATCGGTGCCTCATCGGGCGTGGCGGTCGGCCAGCAGTGCGCCCGGCATGCGTTGCCCCTGGTTCCGGCGACGGCCAAGTTGCTGGTCGCCTCGGTCGCCGGGACCCTGGTGATCTCCTTGCTGGCCCTCGGCGCAAGTGGTCGGCTGGGCAACTTCGGCGACGTCGGCGTGGACCAGGGCGCTCTGGCGATCGGTGCGTTCTTCTGGTTCACGGTCGTCGGCTGGGTGACGGTGATCATGGCCGGCGGTGTCCGGCGTCAGCCGCGGCGGGCCAAGCCCGCGCCAGAACCGGCGCCAGAACCGGCGGCAGAGGTGACGGCAGAGGTGGCGGCCGAAACGGTCGACGAGGTCGACGAGGTCGACGAGCCAATCGATTCCGCAACGTTTTTCGCGGAGCCCGACCAATCGGCTGCCGAACCGGCCGAAGCCGACGGGTTGGGCGTCGAGGAGGCGCCGGACGCCGACGCTTCGCCTCCCGAAGAACCTGAGCCGAAGCCCGAGTAGGCCTTCGGGTCGTCGGCGGGACCGAGTCTGCTGCGCTGAAGGCATCGAAACTGCGCTGAGCGCGTCGACCGGTCCGGCGATCGCGCGCCGCACGCAGGCTCGGCGTTTCCTCCGGCCGTGCTGATTCACGGCCGGCATCGTCGCCCGGCTATGTTGGATTGCCGGGCTCCTCCTCCGGCCGTGCTGATTCACGGCCGGCATCGTCGCCCGGCTAGGCTCTGCGTGTGCTTGAACCGCTCCGCGTACCCCCGAGCGCTCCGGCGCGAGTGGTGGTGTTGGCTTCGGGCACCGGTTCGCTGCTGGCGGCCCTGATCGAGGCCGCCACCGGCGACTATCCCGCCCGGGTGGTGGCCGTCGGCGCGGACCGTCAGTGCCCCGCCGTCGAGATCGCCACGGCGGCGTCGGTGCCCACATTCGTCGCCCGGCTTGCCGACCATCCCGGCCGCGACGCCTGGGACACCGCCGTCACCGACGCCACCGCCGCCCATTCGCCCGACCTCGTAGTGTCGGCCGGATTCATGAAAATTCTTGGGCCGCATTTTCTTTCACGCTTCTACGGCCGTATCGTCAACACGCATCCCGCGTTGCTGCCGGCTTTTCCCGGCGCGCACGGCGTGGCCGACGCGTTGGCCTACGGTGTGAAGGTCACGGGTTGTACGGTGCACTTGGTGGATGCCGGGACGGACACCGGGCCGATCCTGGCGCAGCAAGCCGTCGCGGTACTCGACGGTGATGACGAACAGACGTTGCACGAACGCATCAAAGTCAGCGAGCGGCAGCTTCTGGTGGACGTGGTGGCCGCGATCGCAACCGGTGGCATGACTTTGACCGGGCGACAGGCAACGATCGGACGAAAGGCGATCATAGGATGAGCACCGACGACTGGCGGGAAACGGCGCGAAGGCCGATCCGTCGCGCGCTGATCAGTGTCTACGACAAGACCGGGCTCGTGGAGCTTGCCCGGGGACTGGCGGCGGCCGGCGTAGAGATCGTCTCCACCGGGTCCACGGCAAAGACCATCGGCGACAAAGGGATTCCGGTGACACGCGTGGAGGAACTGACCGGGTTTCCCGAGGTGCTCGACGGCAGGGTCAAGACGTTGCATCCGCGGGTGCACGCCGGCCTGCTGGCCGATCTGCGTAAGTCCGAGCACGCCGACGCCCTCGAGCAGCTCGGGATCGAGGCCTTCGAACTGGTCGTGGTCAACCTTTACCCGTTCAGCGAAACGGTCGAATCCGGCGCGAGCGTCGACGAGTGCGTCGAGCAGATCGACATCGGCGGGCCGTCGATGGTGCGCGCCGCCGCGAAAAACCATCCCAGCGTGGCGGTCATCACCGAACCGCTCGGGTACGACGGCGTGCTCGCCGCGGTGCGGCACGGCGGATTCACCCTGGGTGAGCGCAAGAAGCTGGCGACGCTGGCATTTCAGCACACCGCGGAATACGACCTCGCGGTCGCGAGCTGGATGCAGTCGACGCTGGCGCCCGAGCATCCGCCCACTGTGTTTCCCGAGTGGTTCGGCCGCGGCTGGCGCCGCTCGACGATGCTGCGCTACGGCGAGAACCCGCATCAACAAGCGGCGCTCTACACCGACCCCGGCGCCTGGCCCGGCCTGGCGCAGGCCGAGCAGCTGCACGGGAAAGAGATGTCCTACAACAACTTCACCGATGCCGATGCGGCATGGCGGGCCGCTTTCGACCACGAGCAGATCTGCGTGGCGATCATCAAGCACGCCAACCCCTGTGGCATCGCCATCTCGGCGGTATCGGTCGCCGACGCGCATCGCAAGGCGCACGAGTGCGATCCGCTGAGCGCGTTCGGGGGAGTCATCGCGGCGAACACCGAGGTGAGTGTCGAGATGGCCGAGTATGTGAGCACCATCTTCACCGAGGTGATCATCGCGCCGGCGTACGCGCCGGGTGCCGTCGCTGCGCTGGCGGGCAAGAAGAACATCCGCGTACTGGTGGCCGCCGAGCCGCTGACCGGCGGCCTCGAGCTGCGACCGGTGAGCGGGGGTCTGCTGATGCAGCAGCGCGACGAACTCGACGCCCACGGCGACAATCCGCTGAACTGGACCCTGGCGACCGGATCGCCGGTCGACCAGGCCACGTTGACCGATCTGGTCTTCGCCTGGCGCACCTGCCGCGCGGTCAAGTCGAACGCGATCGTGATCGCCGCCGACGGCGCGACCGTCGGGGTCGGCATGGGGCAGGTCAACCGCGTCGACGCGGCCCGCCTGGCCATCGAGAGAGGAAATGCGCGCGGCGGCGAGCGGGTCCGCGGCGCGGTCGCGGCCTCCGACGCGTTCTTCCCGTTCCCCGACGGGCTCGAGACCCTGGCCGCCGGCGGCGTCAAGGCGATCGTGCATCCGGGCGGGTCGGTCCGCGACGACGAGGTCAATGAAGCGGCGGCCAAGGCCGGCGTCACCGTGTACCTCACCGGAGCCCGGCATTTCGCGCATTGAGGCGTGCCATTGAGGCGTGCGTAGGGAACGGTGCGCCAAGCCCCCTGCGGCGGCATCGGATGACGCACGTCGCTGCGCGTCGTAGCGTGGAGTGGTGACTTCACCGAGCAACCTGCCCAGTACCGTCGGCGAACTGCGTGCCGCCGGTCATCGCGAACGGGGCGTCAAGCAAGAAATCCGGGAGAATCTGCTGAACGCGCTGGCCGCCGGTTCAGGTGTCGGCGAGGTCTGGCCGGGCATCCTGGGTTTCGAGGACACCGTGTTGCCGCAGCTGGAACGCGCGCTGATCGCCGGCCACGACGTCGTCCTGCTCGGTGAACGAGGCCAGGGTAAGACGCGGCTGCTGCGGGCGCTGGTCGGCCTCCTCGACGAGTGGACGCCGGTGATCGCCGGGGCCGAACTGGGCGAGCACCCTTACACGCCGATCACGCCGGAATCCATCCGGCGGGCCGACGAGCTGGGTGACGCCCTGCCGATCGAGTGGAAGCATCGCAGCGAGCGCTACACCGAGAAGCTGGCCACCCCGGACACCGGCGTCGCCGACCTGGTCGGCGACGTCGACCCGATCAAGGTCGCCGAGGGCCGCAGCCTCGGGGACCCCGAAACCATCGCCTACGGCCTCATCCCGCGGGCGCACCGCGGCATCGTGGCGGTCAACGAACTGCCCGACCTGGCCGAGCGTATCCAGGTGTCGATGCTCAACGTCATGGAGGAGCGCGACATCCAGGTCCGCGGCTACACGCTGCGCCTGCCGTTGGACGTACTGGTGGTGGCCAGCGCCAACCCCGAGGACTACACCAACCGCGGGCGCATCATCACCCCGCTCAAAGACCGGTTCGGCGCCGAGATCCGCACCCATTACCCGCGTGAACTCGATGCGGAGATCGGCTTGATCGCCCAGGAGGCACACCTGAGCGCGCAGGTGCCCGACTACCTGATGCAGGTGATCGCGCGCTTCGCCCGCTACCTGCGCGAGTCCAACTCGATCGACCAGAGGTCGGGGGTGTCGGCACGGTTCGCGATCGCGGCGGCCGAGACGGTGGCTGCCGCCGCCCGCCATCGGGGTGCGGTGCTGGGAGAGACCGATCCGGTGGCGCGCGTCGTCGACCTGGGCACCGTGATCGACGTCCTGCGCGGCAAGCTGGAATTCGAGTCCGGTGAGGAGGGCCGCGAACAGGCCGTGCTCGAGCACCTGCTGCGGCGTGCGACCGCCGACACGGCGTCGCGGGTGCTGGGCGGTATCGACGTCGGCTCGTTGGTGGCTGCGGTCGAGGCGGGTTCGGTGGTGACGACCGGTGAGCGCGTGTCGGCCAAAAACGTGCTGGCCGCCGTGCCGGGGCTGCCCGTCGTGGACCAGATCGCCGCCAAGCTCGGCGCCGAATCCGAGGGCGAGCGCGCCGCAGCGCTGGAACTGGCGCTGGAGGCGCTGTATCTGGGCAAGCGCATCGACAAGGCCTCCGGAGAGGGCCAGACCGTCTATGGCTGAACCGATCAGGGGGCACTCGCTCCGCTACTCGGCGTACACCGGGGGTCCCGACCCCCTGGCTCCGCCGGTGGATCTACGCGAGGCGCTCGAGCAGATCGGTGAGGACGTCATGGCCGGCACCTCGCCGCGGCGCGCGCTGTCCGAACTGCTGCGCCGCGGCACCAAGAACATGCCGGGGGCCGACCGGCTGGCGGCCGAGGCGAACCGGCGCAGGCGGGAGTTGTTGCGCAACAACAATCTCGACGGCACCCTGCAGCAGATCAAGAAGTTGCTCGACGAGGCCGTGCTGGCCGAGCGCAAAGAGCTGGCCCGCGCGCTCGACGACGACGCACGCTTCGGCGAACTGCAACTGGACGCGTTGCCGGCGTCGCCGGCCAAGGCCGCCCAGGAGCTGTCGGACTACAACTGGCGCAGCGGCGAGGCGCGTCAAAAGTACGAGCAGATCAAGGATCTGCTGGGCCGCGAGATGCTCGATCAGCGTTTCGCCGGCATGAAGCAGGCGCTGGAGGGTGCCACCGACGAGGACCGCCAACGGGTCAAGAAGATGGTGGATGACCTCAACGGGCTGCTGGACAAGCACGCCCGCGGCCAGGACACGCCGCAAGACTTCCAGGACTTCATGGCCGAGCACGGCGAGTTCTTCCCGGAGAACCCGCGCAACGTCGACGAGCTGCTGGACTCGCTGGCCAAACGCGCCGCCGCCGCGCAGCGTTTCCGCAACAGCCTGAGCCCGGATCAGCGCGCCGAACTGGATGCATTGGCGCAGCAGGCATTCGGGTCCCCGGCGCTGATGCAGGCACTGGACCGGCTCGATGCCCATCTGCAGGCCGCCCGCCCGGGTGAAGACTGGGGCGGCTCCGAGCAGTTCTCCGGGGACAACCCGTTCGGCATAGGCGAGGGCACCCAGGCGCTGGCCGACATCGCCGAACTCGAGCAACTGGCCGAGCAACTGTCGCAGAGCTACCCGGGCGCCACCATGGACGACGTGGATCTCGACGCGCTGGCCCGCCAACTGGGCGACCAGGCCGCCATCGACGCCCGCACTCTTGCCGAACTGGAACGCGCCCTGGTCAACCAGGGCTTCCTGGACCGCGGTTCCGACGGCCAGTGGCGGCTCTCGCCCAAGGCCATGCGCCGCCTCGGTGAGACGGCCTTACGCGATGTAGCACAACAACTTTCGGGTCGACGTGGTGAACGTGAGCTGCGCCGGTCGGGTGCAGCCGGGGAGTTGACCGGCGCGACCCGGCCCTGGCAGTTCGGTGACACCGAGCCGTGGAACATCTCCCGCACGCTGACCAACGCCGTGCTGCGCGAGGCGGGTACTGTGACGCTGGACGGCGCCTCCGGCCCGATCCGGATCACCGTCGACGACGTCGAGGTGTCCGAGACCGAGGCCCGAACCCAGGCCGCCGTGGCGCTGCTGGTCGACACCTCGTTCTCGATGGTGATGGAGAACCGCTGGCTGCCGATGAAGCAGACGGCCTTGGCGCTCAATCACCTCGTGTGCACCCGATTCCGCGCGGATGCGTTGCAGATCGTCGCCTTTGGCCGCTACGCCCGGACGGTCACGGCCGCCGAGCTCACCGGGCTCGAAGGAGTCTACGAGCAGGGCACCAATCTGCACCACGCGCTGGCGCTGGCGGGCCGGCACCTGCGGCGGCACGCAGGCGCGCAGCCCGTCGTGCTGGTGGTGACCGACGGCGAGCCGACTGCCCACCTGGAAGACTTCGACGGGGAGGGGCCGGGTTCTGCCGTGTTTTTTGATTACCCGCCGCATCCGCGGACCATCGCGGCGACCGTGCGCGGGTTCGACGACATCGCCCGCCTCGGGGCGCAGGTGACGATCTTCCGGTTGGGCAGCGACCCCGGTCTGGCGCGGTTCATCGACCGCGTCGCGCGGCGGGTCGAGGGGCGGGTCGTGGTGCCCGACGTGGACGGGCTGGGAGCGGCCGTGGTGGGCGACTACCTACGGTGCCGGCGGCGCCGCTGATCCTCAGGGGTGCCTGCCGCGGGCCTTGCGTTTGATGCCCACACCGCCCCACAGGGAGAAGCCGTGGATGTGGACCGTCGGCGCCCCGGGGGTGCCCTGGCCCACGATGGCGTGGTCGAAGCCGCCCATCACGCCGCGGCCGTGGATCTCGACGTTCACCTCCGGCGGCAGCAGAATGTTCTGCATGCCCATGATCGAAAAGGCGTGGATTTCGACCTCGGTCGAGGTGAAGTCGGCGTAGCGCAGGTCCAGCACGCCGTTTCCCCACAGGGTGAAGGTGGTCAGCTTCCTGGGGACGTTCCATCGGCCACGTCGTTCGAAGCCGCTCATCAGTGCCAGCAGCAGCGTGGAGGGTGCCGGGTTCGGGGTCCCGCCCCGGCGCGGGTTCACCGTCGAGCAACCCTGGAGGTCGGCGCGCAGCTGATCCAGCTCCTCGTAGGTGGTCGCCGCATACGCCTTGGTCAGGCGCTCTTCGTAGTCCTTGAGCTGCAGCCGGCCCTGCTCGGCTGCGTAGGCCAGCAACTGCGCGATCTGGATGCGATCGGTGTCGGCCGCGCACGGCGAGGTGTCACGCGTGTCCTTCGCATCGCGTTGCGCTGAGTTGCTCATCACCACGAGCCTACGACGTCCAGCTTTTGCGGCAAGAGAGTTTGGCTGAAATGCAACGTACCCAAAGGTTGTGCCCGGTCGCGGCCCGGGTCTGCTTTCCTCTTTGCTAGACGTCTGGCGAGTGCGCCCAGCGCGGCGGACGCTTCTGCAGGAACGCCTGCATTCCTTCGCGTGCCTCCTCGGACACGAACAGCCGCGCCGATTCGTCGATGAGCCGATCGGAATCGCGGTCGAAGCCTTCCAGCACCGCGGCCGTGGTCAGCGCCTTGGAAGCGGCAAGGCCCTGTGGGGAGCCGCGTCCGATGTCGGCGATCAGCCCCGCCACCGCGGCGTCCACATCGTCGACGGCCATCGTGACCAGCCCGATCTCCGCGGCTTGCGCGGCGTGGAACGTCGCGCCCGTGAGGTAGTAGCGGGCGGCGCCCCGGGCCGACATCTTCGGCAGCAACGTCAGCGAGATGATCGCCGGCGCGACGCCGATACGCGCCTCGGTCAGTGCGAACGTGCTGCGCGGGCCGGCGACCACGATGTCGCAGGCACCGACGAGGCCGAAACCACCGGCTCGGACGTGGCCGTCAACGGCGGCGATCACCGGCAGCGGCGAGGACACGATGGCCCGCATCACCTCCGCCATTTCGCGGGCCCGGGCCACGGCCATGTCGTATGCCGATGGTGGCGACCCGCTTCGCCCGGCAGCGCCGCCCTCGCGATCGCCACGCGCCGATGGTGGCGACCCGCTTCGCCCGGCAGCGCCGCCCTCGCTCAGGTCCGCCCCGGCGCAGAATGTGCCGCCGGCGTGCCCGAGCACCACCAGCCGCACGGCCGGGTCCGCCGCGGCGTCGCGCAGGCCCTGGTGCAGTTGGCCGACGAGCGCGCCGGACAGCGCGTTGCGGTTGTGCGGCGAGTTGAGGGTCAGCCTCGTATAAGGGCCTCCGGTCTGTGCCGGGCCGGCGTATTCGACCAGTGTGTCCATCAATGCGACGTCAGTAGCTTCGAGGCAGGCCCAGCGACGTCTGCGCCACGAAGTTCAGCACCATCTCGCGGCTGACCGGGGCGATGCGTCCCAGCCGGGCCGAGGCCAGCATCGCGGCCACACCATATTCCTTGGTCAGCCCGTTGCCGCCCATCGACTGCACCGCCTGGTCCACAGATCGGGTGGCCGCCTCGGCCGCGGCGTATTTCGCCATGTTGGCGGCCTCACCGGCGCCGGCGTCATCCCCGTTGTCGTAGAGGGTGGCGGCCTTCTGCATCATCAGCTTGGCCAGTTCGACCTCGATATGGCATTGCGCCAAGGGATGCGACAAACCCTGGTGCGCACCGATCGGCGTGCCCCAGACCTGGCGGGTCTTGACATAGTCGGCAGCCTTGTCGAGGGCAAACCTGCCCATGCCGACGGCGCTCGCCGCGCCCATGATGCGCTCGGGGTTCAGTCCGGCGAAAAGCTGCGCGATCGCGGCGTCCTGTGCCCCGACGAGCGCGTCGGCGGGCAGTCGGACGTCGTCGAGGAAGACCTGGAACTGCCGCTCGGGGCTGATCAGCTCCATCTCGATCGGGGTGTAGGTGAAGCCCGGCGTATCGGTGGGTACCACGAACAACGCGGGGCGCAGCTTGCCGGTTTTCGCCTCCTCGGTGCGACCCACCACCAGCACGGCCTGCGCCTGGTCGACTCCGGAGATGTAGACCTTCTGCCCCGTGAGGAGCCAGTCGCCTCCGTCGCGGCGAGCGGTGGTGGTGATCTTGTGCGAGTTCGACCCCGCGTCCGGTTCGGTGATGGCGAACGCCATCGTGATCGAGCCGTCGGCGATGCCGGGAATCCAGCGCTTCTTCTGCTCGTCGGTGCCGAACTTGCTGATGATGGTCCCGTTGATGGCGGGCGACACGACCATCAGCAACAGTGCACTGCCCGCGGCCGCCATCTCCTCCATCACCAGCGACAGCTCGTACATGCCGGCGCCGCCACCGCCGTACTCCTCGGGCAGGTTCACTCCGAGAAAGCCGAGTTTTCCTGCCTCTGACCACAATTCCGTGGTGTGTTCGTGTGCGCGTGCCTTTTTCAGGTAATACTCGGCGCCGTAGTTGGACGCCCACTCCGCGACCGCCCTGCGCAGGGCCCGGCGGTCCTCGTTCTCGATGAAGCTGTTCTCGGTCACGCTGGATCTCCTTCTGCTTCCGGGGCGTCGATTCGTGCCAGGACGGCACCTACTTCGACTTGCTGGCCGGTGCTGACGTTGAGCTCCGCCAGAACGCCGTCGGCGGGCGCGGTGATGGTGTGTTCCATCTTCATCGCCTCAAGCCAGATCAGTGGCTGACCCGTGCTGACGCTCTCGCCGATGGCAGCGCCGATTCGGATGACATTGCCCGGCATCGGCGCGACCAGCGACCCCTGTTCGACGGCCGAACGCGGTTCGGGGAACCGCGGCAGCGCGACGAGGTGGACGGGCCCCCGCGCCGAATCGACGTGAACGTCGTCGCCGTAACGGGCGACCGCGAAGCGGCACGCCACCCCGTTGCCGTCGATCAGAACGACCTCTTCGGGCGCCGACGAGACCAGCACTGCCTGCTCATCCCCGGTGAACACCAATCCGGATCTGGTGAAACGGTATTCGACGCGGTGCTCGATGCCGTCGTCGTCGCGGTAGCCCTTCGCCTGATAACCCGACGCGAGGTTTCGCCAGCCGCTGGGTATCGAGCCGAAGACCGGGGCGGCCGCACGGTTGTGCGCCGCGTCGGCGAGGGCGGCGGCGAGCGCCGACATCCGGATCGTCGCGCCGTCAGCCAGCGGCGCGGCGAGCTCCGCCAGACCATGGGTGTCGAAGAATGCAGTGTCGGTCGCGCCGTCGAGAAAGGCTCTGTGGCGCAACACGTTCACCAGGAGGTCGCGATTGGTGCGTACGCCGTGCACGTGCGCCCGGGCCAGCGCGTCGGCCAGCACCAGCGCAGCTTGGCGGCGCGTCGGGGCATAGGAGATGACCTTGGCCAGCATCGGATCGTAGTGAATCGAGATGGTGCAACCGTCAACGATGCCGGAATCCAGCCGGATCCCGGTGCGCTGACCGAGTGTGTCGAACCGCGCCCGTACCGCGGGCACCTCGAAGGCGTGCACCAGACCGGCCTGCGGCTGCCAGCTCTGCGCCGGGTCCTCGGCATACAGCCGAGCCTCGATCGAATGGCCTTGCGCTGCAGGTGGTTCGGTGCCGAGTCGCTGTCCGTCGGCGACCGCGATCTGCAGCTCGACCAGGTCGAGCCCGGTGGTCTCCTCTGTCACCGGGTGCTCGACTTGCAGCCGTGTGTTCATTTCCAGGAAAAAGAAGTCGCCGCTGTCGTCGGCCAGGAATTCCACCGTGCCGGCGCCGGTGTAGCCGATCGCGCCCGCGGCCAGCCTGGCTGCGTCGAACAGCTTGGCGCGCATGCCCGGGGTCCGTTCGACCAACGGGGAGGGGGCCTCTTCGATGATCTTCTGGTGCCGCCGCTGGATCGAACATTCGCGTTCCCCGACGGCCCAGACCGTGCCGTGGGCGTCGGCGAGGACTTGGACCTCCACGTGGTGCCCGGTGGGCAGGTAACGCTCGCAGAACACCGTCGGGTCGCCGAAGGCGGACTGCGCCTCACGACTGGCGGCCGCGACTTCGGCGGGCAATGAGGGTAAATCGCGGACCACGCGCATCCCGCGGCCGCCGCCGCCCGCGGAGGCCTTGACCAGCACCGGCAGTTGGGCCTCGGTGACCGAGTCGGGGTCGAGTTCGTCGAGCACCGGAACGCCGGCGGCCGCCATCAGCTTCTTGGACTCGATCTTGGAGCCCATCGCCCGCACCGCGTCCACCGGGGGTCCGATCCAGGTCAGGCCCGCCCCGGTGACCGCGTCCGCAAAGTCGGCGTTCTCCGAGAGGAACCCGTAGCCGGGGTGCACCGCGTCGGCCCCGGCGGCGCGCGCCGCGGCGACCAGGGCCGCGGCGTTGAGGTAGTCGTCGGTCCTGGGCAGCCGCACCCGCGCGTCGGCCTCGGCGACGTTCGGGGCGGCGGCATCGGGGTCGGTGTAGACGGCGACGGTGCCCAGGCCCAGCCGCCGACAGGTGGCGAACACCCGCCGGGCGATCTCCCCGCGGTTGGCAACAAGTACCCGAGTGACTCCCATGCGGCTCACATCCGGAAGACGCCGAAGTTCGACGTCCCCTTGATCGGGCCTGTGGCGATGGCGGACAGGCACATTCCCAGGACGGTGCGGGTGTCGCGCGGGTCGATCACCCCGTCGTCGTAGAGCATCCCGGACAGCACCAGAGGCAGTGATTCGGCCTCGATCTGGCCCTCGACGGCAGCGCGCATCGCGGCATCGGCCGCATCGTCGACCTGCTGCCCGCGCGCCGCGGCGGCGGCCCGGCTCACGATCGACAGCACGCCCGCCAGCTGCGCGCCGCCCATCACCGCGGCCTTCGCGCTCGGCCACGCGAACAGGAACCGGGGGTCGTAAGCGCGGCCGCACATGCCATAGTGCCCGGCGCCGTAGGAGGCGCCGATCAGCACCGAGATGTGCGGGACGGTCGAGTTGGACACGGCGTTGATCATCATCGACCCGTGCTTGATCATGCCGCCCTGTTCGTACTCCTTGCCCACCATGTACCCGGTGGTGTTGTGCAGGAACAACAGTGGCGTGTCGGAGCGGTTGGCCAGCTGGATGAACTGGGCGGCCTTTTGCGATTCCTCGCTGAACAGGATGCCGCGAGCGTTGGCCAGGATGCCCAAAGGATAGCCGTGCAGGCGGGCCCATCCCGTCACCAGCGACGACCCGTACATCGACTTGAACTCGTCGAAGTCGGAGCCGTCGGCGATGCGGGCGATCACTTCGCGCGGGTCGAACGGGATGCGCAGATCCGGTGGAACGATACCGATCAGTTCCTCGGGGTCGAACAACGGCTCGGCCACCGGGCCGGGCGCGGGTCCCTGTTTGACCCAATTCAGCCGTGCGACGATGCGCCGCCCGATGCGCAGCGCGTCGAGTTCATCGACGGCGAAGTAGTCGGCCAACCCGGAGACGCGGGCGTGCATTTCGGCACCGCCGAGGGCTTCGTCGTCGGACTCCTCGCCAGTGGCCATCTTGACCAGCGGCGGCCCGGCCAGGAACACCTTCGAACGCTCCTTGATCATCACCACGTGGTCGGACATCCCGGGCACATAGGCGCCGCCCGCGGTGGAGTTACCGAAAACCAATGCAATGGTGGGGATCCCGGCCGCCGAGAGCCGGGTGAGGTCGCGGAACATCTGCCCGCCGGGGATGAAGACCT